>NZ_PYNX01000019.1:0-78796 GCF_003026755.1 Photobacterium sp. GB-50 | reverse complement strand
TACCAGAAGGCGTTGAAATGGTAATGCCTGGTGATAACATCGCTATGACTGTTACTCTAATCGCACCTATCGCGATGGACGAAGGTCTACGTTTTGCTATCCGTGAAGGTGGCCGTACAGTTGGTGCTGGTGTTGTTGCAACTATCATTGCATAAGTTACGACGACTTCGTTGAATTTAATTTGACGACAGCGCACAAAAAAGGGCATCATTTGATGCCCTTTTTCTACACTTTAATACAAAAATGCATGTTTTTTGTTCAAGTGATAGAGATAAATTTTCGTAAGATGAAGTTTTTTATTAATGTTATTAAAGGCTTACCCCTTTTTCTTCATCCATGGCCTCGCTATAGCGGGGTTATTTTCGTCTAAATAAAGACTAGTTACAGGTTGGTTGTATGAATGCGAATGCCGAAAACCAAGAAAGCGAAAGCAAAATGGATGGCCTGAAATGGGTCGTAGTTTTTGCTTTGCTAGCTGCTGCTGTGGTTGGTAATTACCTGTACAGTGATGTTTCTGTTGTGCTGCGTACATCTGCAGTAATTGCTTTAGTGGCAGTTGCTGGGATCACTGCTGCATTTACAGCAAAAGGTAAAGCCGCGATTCGTTTTGCAAGTGAGTCGCGCATGGAAGTCCGCAAGGTGGTATGGCCTACTCGTCAGGAAGCTACGCAGACAACCTTTATCGTTCTAGCAGTCACTGTAGTGATGGCGTTAGCCCTTTGGGGTATCGACGGCATTATGGTCCGTTTAGTACGCCTATTTACCGGCGTGTGAGGTAAGAATTCATGAGCGAAGCTCCAAAAAAACGATGGTATGTAGTACAGGCTTTTTCAGGTTTTGAAGGCCGAGTTGCACAGTCACTACGCGAACATATCAAAATGCACGGTATGGAAGAGCACTTTGATGAAGTTCTTGTTCCTACAGAAGAGGTAGTTGAAGTTCGTGCAGGTCAGCGCCGTAAGAGTGAGCGTAAGTTCTTCCCAGGTTACGTACTGGTACAAATGGTGATGAACGACGAAACATGGCACTTAGTACGCAGTATTCCACGTGTTATGGGCTTCATTGGCGGAACTTCTGATCGCCCAGCTCCGATTTCTGATAAAGAAGCGGATGCGATCCTAAACCGTCTACAGCAAGCTAGTGAGTCTCCTGTTCATAAAACAGTATTTGAACCTGGTGAAGTTGTTCGTGTGACTGATGGTCCATTTGCTGATTTCAATGGTACAATTGAATCAGTAGATTACGATAAGAGCCGCGTGAAGGTTTCTGTATCGATTTTCGGTCGTGCAACGCCAGTAGAATTAGAGTTCGGTCAAATCGAAAAGAACTGATCAAATTCTGTTCAAGTTGTATTGTCAGGGGCGTGAGATTAGGCTATAATTTCGCGCCCTTTCGTTAGACGGGGAGTCTGTTTGTTTAAAAATAGACGTTTGAACCCAAATTTAGGTATATAGCAATGGCTAAAAAAGTAGAAGCTTACATCAAGCTGCAAGTTGCAGCTGGTATGGCGAACCCTAGTCCACCAGTTGGTCCAGCTCTTGGTCAACATGGTGTTAACATCATGGAATTCTGTAAAGCGTTTAACGCTAAGACTGACTCAGTAGAGAAAGGTCTTCCAACTCCAGTTGTTATCACTGTTTACAGTGACCGTTCATTCACGTTCGTAACTAAGACTCCACCTGCAGCAGTTCTTCTGCTTAAAGCAGCTGGCCTTAAGTCTGGTTCTGGTCGTCCGAACACTGAGAAAGTAGGTACTGTAACTGACGCTCAGATCCAAGAGATCGCTGAGACTAAAGCTGCAGACATGACTGGTGCTGATATTGAAGCTATGAAGCGTTCAATTGCTGGTACTGCTCGCTCAATGGGCCTAGTGGTAGAGGGTTAATAAGATGGCTAAACTGACTAAGCGCATGCGCGTTATCCGTGACAAAGTTGACTCTACTCGTGAGTACGAAATCAACGAAGCTGTTGCTCTTCTAAAAGAACTAGCTACTGCTAAATTCAATGAAAGTGTTGACGTTGCAGTTAACCTAGGCATTGATGCACGTAAATCTGACCAAAACGTACGTGGTGCAACTGTACTACCAAACGGTACTGGTCGTGATATCCGTGTTGCTGTATTTACTCAAGGCGCAAACGCTGAAGCTGCTAAAGAAGCTGGCGCTGAGCTTGTAGGTATGGAAGATCTAGCTGATCTAGTTAAGAAAGGCGAGATGAACTTCGACGTAGTTATCGCATCTCCTGATGCAATGCGCGTTGTAGGTCAACTTGGTACTATCTTAGGTCCTCGTGGTCTTATGCCAAACCCTAAAGTTGGTACTGTAACTCCTAACGTTGCTGAAGCAGTTAAAAATGCTAAAGCAGGTCAGGTTCGTTACCGTAACGACAAAAACGGTATCATTCACACTACTATCGGTAAAGTGAACTTCGATGCCGCTCAACTACAAGAGAACTTAGAAGCTCTTCTAGTTGCACTGAAGAAAGCTAAGCCTTCTTCAGCGAAAGGTACTTTCATTAAGAAAGTAAGCATCTCTACTACTATGGGTGCAGGCGTAGCATTAGATCAGAACTCTCTGAAAACTAACGTAGCGTAATAATTTGCAGAAGCGATAAGTTAGTGTATAATTTGTCGCTTCCGAATTCGTGGCTGGGGCTAATTGCTTGCAGTTAGCCTCCGTCAAAGACCGTAGGTGTTTTTCGGAACTTAATATTTACCTACGTAGACGGTGCCAGAGCATGATTGATGTATGTCTTTCTTGGATCTGCGCCGTAAGACTCTCCTGCTATTTGAGCAGTGAGTGGTGTCAAACAATCCAGGAGCAAATCCAATGGCATTAAATCTTCAAGACAAAAAAGCAATTGTTGCTGAAGTCAACGAAGCTGCCAACGGTGCACTTTCTGCTGTTGTTGCTGACTCTCGCGGTGTTACTGTGGGTGCGATGACTACTTTACGTAAGCAAGCTCGTGAAGCTGGCGTATACGTTAAAGTTGTTCGTAACACACTAGCACGCCGTGCAGTGGAAGGAACTGACTTCGAATGTCTACAAGACGTTTTTGTTGGTCCTTCTCTAATCGGTTTCTCTAATGAGCACCCAGGTGCTGCAGCGCGTCTTTTTAAAGATTTCGCTAAAGAGAACAAAGCATTCGAGATCAAAGCAGCTGCATTTGAAGGCGCTGTTGCAAACGTTGAAGTACTAGCAACTCTACCAACTTACGACGAAGCTATCGCACGCTTAATGATGTGCATGAAAGAAGCGTCTGCTGGTAAACTTGTACGTACTATCGCTGCAGTACGTGATCAGAAAGAAGAAGCTGCTGCTTAATAGCAGAGTTTTATCTGATTACTATTTAAACTTATTGTTGACTTTAAAAGAGAATTGTTATGTCTATCACTAACGAGCAAATCCTAGACGCAGTTGCAGAAATGTCTGTAATGCAAGTTGTTGAGCTAATTGAAGCTATGGAAGAAAAATTCGGTGTTACTGCTGCAGCTGCAGTTGTAGCAGGCGGCGCAGCTGCAGATGCAGCTGAAGAGCAAACTGAATTCGACGTAATCCTAACAGCTTGCGGCGCTAACAAAGTTGCTGTAATCAAAGCAGTACGTGGCGCAACTGGTCTTGGTCTTAAAGAAGCTAAAGCAGTAGTTGACGGCGCTCCAGCACCTCTAAAAGAAGGCGTTGAGAAAGCTGAAGCTGAAGCTCTTAAAGCTCAATTAGAAGAAGCTGGTGCTTCTGTTGAAATCAAGTAATAATTATTTGATTTCATAGCCTTTTATGGCTATTGGCTGGTGGCAAATTGCCACCGGCCTTTTTGCGCTGTAGGGCAGTGGTAATTTTCACCTTGTTTTGTATCCACTGTCTAGCAAAAAAACGACCCTGATTTCATTGGGTTGTTCCTACACATAAACAACGTTTAGTCACTACCCCCCGTGTGTATTGGGGTAGTTTGGATCACTTATCAGCGATCTGAGGAACCTATGGTTTACTCTTATACCGAGAAAAAGCGTATCCGTAAGGATTTTGGTAAGCGTCCGCAAGTGTTGGATGCTCCATACTTGCTGTCGATCCAGCTTGATTCTTTCCAAAAATTTATCGAGCAGGATCCAGAAGGGCATTACGGTCTAGAAGCTGCCTTTCGCTCTGTTTTTCCAATCCAGAGCTACAATGGCAATTCCGAGCTGCAATACGTTAGCTATCGTCTCGGTGAGCCGGTCTTCGATGTTAAAGAATGTCAGATTCGTGGCGTAACTTATTCTGCTCCACTGCGTGTGAAGCTACGTCTTGTCATGTACGATAAAGACGCGCCGGCTGGCACTGTAAAAGACATTAAAGAACAAGAAGTTTACATGGGCGAAATTCCGCTCATGACAGATAACGGTACATTCGTTATTAACGGTACCGAGAGGGTTATCGTATCCCAGCTACACCGTAGCCCGGGTGTCTTCTTCGACAGCGATAAGGGTAAGACCCACTCCTCAGGTAAAGTGTTATATAACGCTCGCGTAATCCCTTACCGTGGTTCATGGTTGGATTTCGAGTTCGATCCTAAGGACAGTGTATTCGTACGTATCGACCGTCGTCGTAAATTACCTGCGTCTATCATCCTTCGTGCACTTAACTACACAACAGAACAGATCCTTGACATGTTCTTCGAAAAAATTCATTTCGAAGTTCAAGGTAAATCTCTTGTTATGGAGTTGGTACCGGATCGTCTACGTGGCGAAACTGCAAGCTTTGATATTGAAGCGAACGGTACAGTTTACGTAGAGCAAGGTCGTCGTATCACTGCTCGTCATATTCGCCAATTAGGCAAAGACGGCATTGATCACATCGAAGTACCAGTTGAGTACATCGTTGGTAAGATCGCATCACGCGATTACATCAACGAAGAAACCGGTGAACTGATTGTAGCGGCTAACCAGGAATTAAGCCTGGAAGCATTAGCACTTCTATCTCAGGCGGGTCACAAGTCTATTGAAGTTCTGTTTACGAACGATTTAGACCACGGTCCTTACATGTCAGATACCCTACGTATCGACAACACAACTGACCGTTTAAGTGCATTGGTAGAAATCTACCGTATGATGCGCCCTGGCGAGCCACCAACACGTGAAGCAGCTGAGCAACTTTTTGAAAGCTTGTTCTTCTCAGAAGATCGTTACGATCTATCTGCTGTTGGTCGTATGAAGTTCAACAGTTCTCTACTTCGTGAAGAGACAACAGGTCCTGGTATCTTAGACCACGCAGACATCATTGATGTTATGCGTAAACTGATCGATATCCGTAACGGTAAAGGTGAAGTTGATGATATCGACCACCTTGGTAACCGTCGTATTCGTTCTGTTGGCGAAATGGCTGAAAACCAATTCCGCGTTGGTCTAGTACGTGTTGAGCGTGCTGTTAAAGAGCGTCTAAGCTTAGGCGATCTTGATGCAATCATGCCTCAAGACCTAATTAACGCTAAACCTATTTCTGCGGCAGTGAAAGAGTTCTTCGGCTCTTCTCAGTTGTCACAGTTTATGGACCAAAACAACCCACTGTCAGAAGTTACTCACAAACGTCGTATCTCGGCGCTTGGTCCAGGTGGTCTGACTCGTGAGCGTGCTGGCTTTGAGGTTCGAGACGTACACGCGACGCACTACGGTCGTCTATGTCCTATCGAAACGCCTGAAGGTCCAAACATCGGTCTAATCAACTCGCTATCTGTTTTTGCGCGTTGTAACCCTTACGGTTTCTTGGAAACACCTTACCGTAAAGTGGTAGACGGAAAAGTTACAGACGATATCGAATACCTATCAGCAATCGAAGAAGGTCTATACGTTATTGCACAGGCTAACGCCGCGCTTAACGAAGACGGTTCATTTGCTGACGAATTGATCACTGCTCGTCAGAAAGGTGATTCAGGTCTGCACCCACGTGACCATGTTCAATACATGGACGTTGCAACCAACCAGGTTGTATCTGTGGCGGCATCTCTGATCCCGTTCCTAGAACACGATGATGCTAACCGTGCCCTAATGGGTGCGAACATGCAACGTCAGGCAGTTCCAACTATCCGTGCTGATAAGCCGCTAGTAGGTACTGGTATTGAGCGTCAAATCGGTGTTGATTCTGGTGTTACAGCTGTAGCTAAACGTGGTGGTACAGTTCAGTCTGTAGATGCATCTCGTATCGTTATCAAAGTTAACGACGACGAGTTGATCCCTGGTGAAGCAGGTATCGATATCTACAACCTAACTAAGTACACGCGTTCTAACCAGAACACATGTATTAACCAGCGTCCAACCGTGCTACCTGGCGAGCCAGTATCACGCGGTGATGTTCTTGCTGATGGTCCTTCAACAGACCTTGGTGAGCTAGCGCTTGGTCAAAACATGCGTATCGCGTTCATGCCTTGGAACGGTTACAACTTCGAGGATTCCATCTTAGTTTCTGAGCGTGTAGTTCAGGAAGATCGTTTCACAACAATCCACATTCAAGAGCTTTCTTGTGTGGCGCGTGATACGAAGCTGGGTTCTGAAGAAATCACTGCTGATATCCCTAATGTGGGTGAAGCTGCGCTTTCTAAGTTGGACGAGTCAGGTATCGTTTACATCGGTGCTGAAGTGAAGGGTGGTGACATCCTAGTTGGTAAAGTGACACCTAAGGGTGAAACACAACTAACACCAGAAGAGAAGCTTCTACGAGCTATCTTCGGTGAGAAAGCATCTGATGTTAAAGATTCATCTCTACGTGTTCCTGGAAGTGTTACTGGTACGATTATTGACGTACAAGTATTTACTCGTGATGGCGTTGAGAAAGACAAGCGTGCTCTTGAAATTGAAGAGATGCAGCTGAAAGAAGCGAAGAAAGATATCACAGAAGAATTCCAGATCCTTGAGGGTGGTCTTCTTGCTCGTGTTCGTACGCTTCTACTATCTGCGGGTTACGGCGAAGACAAGATTGCTTCAATGAACCGCGATGCACTATTCGCTGTTACGCTTGATGACGAAGCTTTACAAAACCAGTTGGAACAGCTTGCAGAGCAGTATGATGAACTGAAAGCTGAGTTCGATAAGAAGTTTGAAACTAAGCGTCGTAAGATCACTCAAGGTGATGACCTAGCACCTGGCGTACTTAAGATTGTTAAAGTATACCTAGCTGTTCGTCGTCGCATCCAACCGGGTGATAAGATGGCGGGTCGTCACGGTAACAAGGGTGTTATCTCTAAGATTAACCCTGTTGAAGACATGCCTTACGATGAGAAAGGTCAAACGGTTGATATCGTTCTGAACCCACTGGGTGTACCGTCTCGTATGAACATCGGTCAGATCCTTGAGACTCACTTAGGTCTTGCGGCGAAAGGTATCGGTGACAAACTTAACGATATGCTTAAAGAGCAGCAGGAGTTACACAAGTTCCGTAACTTCCTACAACGCGTATACAACCTAGGTGATACTCGCCAGAAAGTTGATATCGAAGCTCTTACTGATCAGGAAGTGCGTACTCTTGTACAAAACCTTCGTAAAGGTCTACCGATTGCAACACCTGTATTTGATGGCGCACCTGAGTCATCAATTAAAGAGTTGCTAAAATTGGGTGATCTACCTGAATCAGGTCAGCTAACGTTGTTTGATGGCCGTACTGGTGATGCATTTGAGCGTCCTGTAACTGTTGGTTACATGTACATGCTTAAACTGAACCACTTGGTTGATGACAAGATGCACGCCCGTTCTACCGGTTCTTACAGCCTTGTTACTCAGCAGCCGCTGGGTGGTAAAGCTCAGTTCGGTGGTCAGCGTTTTGGTGAAATGGAAGTATGGGCGCTTGAAGCATACGGCGCAGCATATACCCTTCAAGAAATGCTAACCGTTAAGTCAGATGACGTTAACGGCCGTACGAAGATGTATAAAAACATCGTTGACGGTGATCATCGTATGGAACCAGGTATGCCGGAATCATTCAACGTATTGTTGAAAGAAATCCGCTCGTTGGGTATTAACATCGAGCTGGAAGACGAATAAGATCGGGTTAGTCACCTATACTTATTAGTTACTCCGGTATAAATATGAAGGCGCCAGTAGACTGGCGCCTTTATGGGTCAACTCCTCACAGGAGCCGAATGTGAAAGACTTACTTAAGTTTCTGAAAGCACAACATAAGACCGAAGAATTTGATGCAATCAAAATCGGTCTAGCTTCACCTGACATGATCCGTTCATGGTCTTTTGGTGAAGTTAAAAAGCCAGAAACAATCAACTATCGTACCTTCAAGCCTGAGCGTGACGGTCTTTTCTGTGCACGTATCTTTGGCCCAGTAAAAGACTACGAGTGTCTTTGTGGCAAGTACAAGCGCCTGAAGCACCGTGGTGTGATCTGTGAAAAATGTGGTGTTGAAGTTACTCAGACTAAAGTACGCCGTGAGCGTATGGGTCACATTGAGCTTGCTTCACCTGTTGCCCACATCTGGTTCTTAAAGTCACTGCCATCTCGTATCGGTTTGTTAATGGACATGCCTCTACGTGATATCGAGCGTGTACTTTACTTTGAATCATACGTAGTTATTGAACCTGGTATGACCAACCTTGAGCGTAGCCAGCTGCTTTCTGAAGAGCAGTACTTGGATGCACTTGAAGAGTGGGGCGACGAGTTCGACGCTAAGATGGGCGCAGAAGCGGTTAAAGCACTTTTAGGCAACATGGACCTAAATGCTGAAATCGAAAATATGCGTGAAGAGTTAGAAGAAACTAACTCTGAAACTAAGCGTAAGAAGCTAACTAAGCGTCTTAAGCTAGTTGAAGCTTTCCTACAGTCAGGTAACAACCCAGAGTGGATGATCCTGTCTGTACTGCCAGTTCTACCGCCGGATCTACGTCCGTTGGTACCACTAGACGGCGGCCGTTTCGCGACTTCAGATCTGAATGATCTATACCGTCGTGTTATTAACCGTAACAACCGTCTGAAGCGTCTTTTAGACCTGGCTGCTCCTGATATCATCGTACGTAACGAAAAGCGTATGCTTCAGGAATCTGTTGATGCATTGCTAGATAACGGTCGTCGTGGCCGCGCTATCACTGGCTCTAACAAGCGTCCTCTGAAATCTCTTGCTGATATGATCAAGGGTAAACAAGGTCGTTTCCGTCAGAACCTTCTTGGTAAGCGTGTAGACTACTCAGGTCGTTCTGTTATCACAGTAGGTCCATACCTACGTCTGCATCAGTGTGGTCTTCCTAAGAAGATGGCACTAGAGCTATTTAAGCCATTCATCTACGGTAAGTTAGAGACTCGTGGTCTTGCTACGACAATCAAAGCTGCTAAGAAGATGGTTGAGCGCGAAGAAGCAGTCGTTTGGGATATCCTAGACGAAGTTATTCGTGAACACCCAGTAATGCTTAACCGTGCACCAACACTGCACCGTCTAGGTATTCAGGCGTTTGAACCAATCCTAATCGAAGGTAAAGCGATTCAGCTTCACCCACTTGTGTGTGCGGCATACAACGCCGACTTCGATGGTGACCAGATGGCGGTTCACTTGCCGTTGACGCTAGAAGCACAGCTAGAAGCACGTGCTCTAATGATGTCAACAAACAACATTCTTTCACCAGCATCTGGTGATCCGATCATCGTACCTTCTCAGGACGTTGTATTGGGTCTTTACTACATGACGCGTGAGAAAATCAACGCGAAAGGTGAAGGCATGTACCTTGCTGGACCAGCTGAAGCTGAGAAAGCATACCGTACTAAGATGGCTGAGCTTCACGCTCGCGTTAAAGTACGTATTACAGAATATGTGAAAGACGAGCAGGGTAACTTTGTTGAGAATTCTCAACTTGTTGATACTACTGTTGGTCGTGCAATGCTATGGCCTATCGTACCGAAAGGTCTGTCATTTAGCCTTGTAAACACTGAAGCACTAGGTAAGAAGCAAATTTCTAAGCTTCTTAACACCTGTTATCGTAAGCTGGGCATGAAAGATACTGTTATCTTTGCTGACCAGATTATGTACACAGGTTTTGCTTACGCTGCACTTTCTGGTGTATCTGTTGGTATCGACGATATGGTTGTACCTGCGGCTAAATACACTAAGATCGCTGAAGCTGAAGCTGAAGTTGCTGAAATCCAAGAGCAGTTCCAATCAGGTCTTGTAACTGCTGGTGAACGTTACAACAAAGTTATCGATATCTGGGCTACAGCGAACGAACAAGTTGCTAAAGCGATGATGGATAACCTGTCTTTCGATACTGTTATTAACCGTGACGGTGAAGAAGAGCAGCAAAAATCGTTCAACAGCGTATACATGATGGCCGACTCTGGTGCTCGTGGTTCTGCTGCACAGATTCGTCAGTTGGCGGGTATGCGTGGTCTGATGGCTAAGCCAGATGGCTCAATCATCGAAACGCCGATCACTGCGAACTTCCGTGAAGGTCTAAACGTACTCCAGTACTTTATCTCTACTCACGGTGCTCGTAAGGGTCTTGCGGATACCGCACTTAAGACAGCAAACTCAGGTTACCTAACGCGTCGTCTAGTAGACGTAGCGCAAGACGTAGTGATCACAGCAGATGACTGTGGTACTTACGCTGGTATCACCATGATGCCTCTAATCGAGGGTGGTGATGTTAAAGAACAACTTGGTGATCGTGTTCTTGGTCGTGTTGTTGCTGAAGACGTTCTAAAACCGGGTACAGAAGAAGTTCTAGCACCACGTAATACGCTTCTTGATGAGAAGTGGTGTGAGATCCTAGAAGCAAACTCTGTAGACCAAGTTAAAGTACGTTCAGTTGTAACGTGTGAAAATGACTTCGGTTGTTGTAAGTTCTGTTACGGTCGTGACCTTGCTCGTGGTCACTTGGTTAACTCTGGTGAGGCAGTGGGTGTTGTTGCTGCTCAGTCAATCGGTGAACCGGGTACACAGCTTACGATGCGTACGTTCCACATCGGTGGTGCGGCATCAGCAGCAGCAGCAGACAATAGCGTTGTAGTGAAAACTACAGGTTCTATGAAGCTGCACAATGCTAAGTTCGTAACGAACAATGCTGGCAAGCTTGTAATTACTTCTCGTGCATCTGAACTAAGCATCATTGATGAGTTCGGCCGTACAAAAGAGAACTACAAACTGTCTTACGGTACTATTTTAAGCAAAGGTGACGGTGCAGACGTTGTTGCTGGTGAAACAGTAGCAAACTGGGAAGCGCACACCATGCCAATCATCACTGAAGTGGCTGGTCGTATCCAGTTCGTTGACATGATCGACGGCGTAACAGTTTCTCGTCAAACAGATGACCTAACAGGTCTATCTTCAAGCGAAGTAACTGATGCAGCAGCTCGTCCAGCAGCAGGTAAAGATATGCGTCCAGCTATCAAACTTGTTGATGCTGATGGTAATGATGTAATGATCCCTGGTACTGATATGCCAGCTCAATACTTCCTACCTGGTAAGGCGATTGTTCAGCTTGACGACGGCGCTATGGTTGGTATCGGTGATACGCTTGCACGTATTCCGCAAAAATCTGGCGGTAACAAGGATATCACGGGTGGTCTACCACGCGTTGCTGACTTGTTCGAAGCACGTAAGCCAAAAGAACCAGCTATCTTGGCAGAAATTACCGGTACAGTATCGTTCGGTAAAGAAACTAAAGGTAAGCGTCGCTTGATCATCACACCAAGTGAAGGTCAGCCGTACGAAGAGATGATCCTGAAGCATCGCCAACTTAACGTTTTCGAAGGCGAAAAAGTTGAGAAGGGTGACGTAATCGCTGATGGTCCAGAAACTCCGCACGATATTCTACGTCTACGTGGTGTACACGCAGTTGCAGAATACATCGTTAACGAAGTTCAGGAAGTTTACCGTCTACAGGGCGTTAAGATTAATGATAAGCACATTGAGACTATCATTCGTCAGATGCTACGTAAGGTAACTATCACTGTTGCTGGTGATTCTGAGTTCCTAGAAGGCGAGCAAGTTGAATTCTCTCGCGTAACGATTGCTAACCGTCAGCTTGAAGCTGAAGGTAAGACTCCTGCAAGTTACTCTCGTGACTTACTAGGTATCACTAAAGCATCGCTTGCGACTGAGTCATTCATCTCAGCAGCATCGTTCCAGGAAACAACGCGCGTACTAACAGAAGCTGCTGTTTCTGGTAAGCGTGATGACCTACGTGGTCTGAAAGAGAACGTAATCGTGGGTCGTCTGATCCCAGCGGGTACAGGTTTCTCTTACCACCAACGTCGTCAATTGCAGCGTGATGTTGAGCTTGAGCCAGTAGCACCACAAGTTGATGCAGAGCAAGCCTCTCAAGACTTAGCGGCACTATTGAATGCAGGTCTTAACGACGAGAATTAATTCTCAACGTAACTGATTCTAAAAGGCATCCTTCGGGGTGCCTTTTTTATTGTTTGTAATAAATATCAGGCTAGTGGACGGGTTATGTAAGAGGGAAAAAGAAGGTGTTGGATAGTGTGTAATGAAGTGGCAGCCTATGTTACTGCCACATATTATAATGGCTAGGCTATGCGCCAGGAGGGCAAGATAGACTGTCGCTGATCAGCTCAATCAGTTTGTCTTCAAGGGCAAAGCGAAGTTCCATTAGCTCACCCACTTGAGATAAATCTTCATCAAATTTTTCAAGTAAATCGTCTTTTTTGACTTCACTGTATTTATCATTGAAGTTCAATAATGGATCTGTCGTTAAAGTGATTTTTGCGTAAAGAGTGGAAATTTCTTCGGTAGGTGAATAACCTGTTTGATGCCAGCGCTCCATTACGTTATCGTAAATTTTGAAGTGACCCGCTGAAATATAATCAACCAGAGCTTCACTGAATAACGATAATTGAGAGGCGGTAGGAAGTTGGCGGTTAGCCTCTTCTTTCGGGGCTAAGCCTGCTAGTTTACAAAAATCGATAAGCAGTTGTTGACGCATCATCAGCCATTGGTCAATGACGTCATTATGACCGCCCCATTCTTTTTTGACTTGTTCGAATTTACTAAGCATGAGCACGTCCTCATGGTCATGTCGATATCGTTAAATCGATAGTCGATGATCTTTCTCTTTTAAAGAGAGCTAGTTGTTCGGATAACTACTTGGTTTAAACTTTAGATTGCCAGTAAATTTACGCAGCCGCAAGGATGAAAGTAATAAAAATGTTAAAAAATGAGAATTTGGCATATTGCTGCGAAACCCTGAATGGTAAAATACTACTTGAAAATAGTAAGCTTCCATTGCGAGCAATGTCTGATTTAGCGACTAAGATGAGTGATATTCGAAAAATAGGTACGTTTAATGGGATACCTGTTTATTGGGGAGAAGCTAAGTTTTTAGACGATTCAGACGTTTTCTATAGTTTGCGCGAATTATTAAATGAAGATTCAGGGCTTTTTAATCTTGTCGGACGAGCAATCCAATTATCTCATATGCTCTATCAACAACACTTTTGCGGACGCTGTGGTCATGAAGCAATGTTGTGTGAAGACCAATTGGCAATGCAGTGTCAAATTTGTAAGGCAATGGATTATCCACGTGTTTCGCCTTGTATTATTGTCGCGGTACGTAAAGATGAGAAAATTTTGCTCGCGCAGCATCCCCGACATAAAACAGGTATGTATACCGTGATTGCGGGTTTTGTTGAAACCGGTGAAACACTAGAGCAATGTGTTGCACGTGAAGTATTGGAAGAAACAGGCATTACTGTTGCGAATATTCAATACTTTGCTAGTCAGCCGTGGGCATTTCCCTCTAATCTGATGATGGGATTTACTGCTGATTACGCCAGTGGTGATATTAAGCCTGATTATGAAGAGTTAACCGACGCAATCTGGGCTGATGCGGAGCATTTACCTCAGTTACCGCCACAAGGGACAATCGCACGTCGGTTAATAGATCATACGCTGTCTTTTTCAAGCTCGCCCTGTAATGATTAACAATCAGGTTTAACGCGTTATCGTATCGTTATTTCCTATTGATAGAATAAGATATGTTCTATTTTGTTCTGAGTAATGAATGATACAATAAATGCAGAATTTACCCATGGAGTCTCAAATGAGCGAATTAAAGAATGACCGCTACCTACGTGCGTTGTTAAAACAGCCTGTTGATTACACGCCGGTGTGGATGATGCGCCAAGCGGGTCGTTATCTCCCAGAATACCGTGAAACACGTAGCGTTGCAGGTGACTTTATGTCGCTATGTAAGAACGCTGAGCTAGCAAGTGAAGTCACATTGCAGCCACTGAAGCGTTTCCCGCTTGATGCTGCTATCTTGTTCTCAGATATCTTGACGATTCCTGATGCAATGGGTCTTGGCTTATACTTCGAAGCAGGCGAAGGACCTAAATTCCAACGTCCTATTACTTGTAAAGCTGACGTAGATAAAATTGGTTTACCCGATCCTGAAGGTGAGCTGCAATACGTAATGAATGCCGTTCGTCAAATTCGTCATGATCTGCAAGGTGAAGTACCATTGATTGGCTTCTCTGGTAGCCCATGGACATTGGCGACTTACATGGTTGAAGGTGGTAGCTCTAAAGCTTTCACTAAGATCAAGAAGATGATGTATGCAGAGCCACAAACACTACACCTATTGCTAGATAAGTTAGCGGATAGTGTTACTGAATACCTAAATGCACAGATCAAAGCCGGTGCACAGGCTGTGATGGTATTTGATACTTGGGGTGGTGTGTTAACCCCACGTGATTACAACGAATTCTCGCTGCGTTACATGCATAAGATTGTAGATGGCTTAATTCGTGAAAATGAAGGTCGTCGTGTACCAGTTACGCTGTTCACTAAAAATGGTGGCATGTGGCTTGAGCAAATCGCAGCAACGGGCTGTGATGGCGTAGGCTTAGATTGGACCATTGATATCGCAGAAGCGAAACGTCGCATCGGTGATAAGGTTGCACTACAAGGTAATATGGATCCATCCATGCTTTATGCGCAACCTGAACGTATTCGTCAAGAAGTAGCAACGATTCTTGAAGGTTTTGGCGATGGTGGTACAGGCCATGTCTTTAACTTAGGTCATGGTATTCACTTGGATGTTCCGCCTGAAAATGCTGGTGTGTTTGTTGAAGCCGTGCATGAATTATCAAAGCCTTACCATAAGTAATTTGCCAAATTGATATGATAAAACTGAAACCCACGTAATTGCGTGGGTTTTTTTTATCTCTAAACTTGGTCTTTGATTGCTAAATGCTGGTGGACGTATTGGCGAATATAAGGGACGACGTCTAATTCAAACCATGGATTCTTTTTAAGCCAAATGGCATTACGAGGCGATGGGTGAGGCAATGGAATGTAGCGTGGTGCCCATTGTTGCCATTGCCTTACGGTTTCTGTGAGTGTTTTCGGCTTATCTTGTAAATAATAGTTTTGTGCGTATTGTCCGATCAGTAATGTCATACCGATATTAGGCATCAGATCAAGCACTGGCTGATGCCATTTTGGTGCACACTCTGGGCGAGGCGGTAAATCACCAGTTTTCCCTTTTCCGGGATAACATAAACCCATCGGCATAATGGCAATGTGTTCTGGGTTATAGAAGGTATCTTTGTCCAACCCAAGCCATTGGCGTAGACGATCACCGCTAGGATCATTGAATGGGATCCCTGTTTGATGGACTTTTAATCCGGGCGCTTGTCCAATAAGCAATAACCTAGCTTTAGAGCTAAATTGAATCACAGGCCGTGGTACTAGGTGATCTTTGCAGATCTCGCAGTGGTGAATAAGATCGCGTAAGTTATCAACTTGTTTCATCTTAGTTGTACGTTCAAATATAGTTGCACTTTTAATATCCACTTTTAAAATCAATAAGATAATTTAGATCTTGCTGTTGTTTAAAGCGGAGGTAATTAGTTTTGAATATCTCTATGACTTGTTCTGGAAAACTTTCCGCCGCTATATGTGGAGTGATACTGATTTTTGGATGATGCCAAAAAGGATGATCTTGGTTAAGTGGCTCTTGCTTGAACACATCAAGGTAAGCATGGTTGAGTTGTTTATTATCAAGCGCATTAATTAAGTCTGATTCAACAACAGTATTACCTCTACCAACATTGAAAAAAAGTGCATTACGACAGTGCGACCAGCATTGTTGGTTATAGATATCATTCGTGTGTTCTGTTGATGGCAGAATAGAAACAATCACATCAGCCTTGCTGAGTGCGTGCTGCAATTCTGTAATTGGATATGTTTGAGTAAAATCAGTAGAGGCTGATAAGCCTTGCCTGTTGACACCAATGACCGAGAAGTTCAATGCTTTTGCCGTTTTTGCGAGTATACAGCCGATGCTTCCTGTTCCTATGATTACCATGGTTTTACCACTGACAGATTGATAAGGGATTGGCTGCCATAAAGATTGTGTTTGTTGCTGTGCGTATTGGTGGAAGTGACGATAGTAATTAAGGCACTGACCAATAACATATTCACTGATCAAAGGGCCAAAATATCCTTTAACGTTAGTGAGTAAATAATCTTGTCGTAGATAAGGTTTAATGAGGGCATCAATACCTGCAAATGTTGATTGTAACCACTTTAGTTTGGGTAATTGTTCGAGTTGGTTGGCGATCAAAGGAGGATCCGCTAGAATTATGCTTGCTTGCGAAGGATCATCGGTTAAGCAAAGGTCCGGTAACTGCGCCTGTGCCAATAATTGGGTATAGCGTTGTTGTTGCTTTGATATTACTGAAACTTTGATCATGCTTTTCCTTTAGCCTTATTCGTTTATCAAGTAAACTTCACTTCAAATCACTACTGTAGATTATCTCATGCTTAAAAATCCGATCCAGTTACGCTTAGAAAAATTAGAACCGTGGCAACACCTGACATTTATGGTGTCTTTGTGTGAGCGTATGTACCCAAATTATGTATTTTTCTGTGCAGAAACAGGATTTGCTGATTCTTATAAATATCGAGTGATCTTAGATAGCGTCTGGGAGATTTTGACCGTTAAAAACGCCAAAATTAACTTCGAGAATCAGCTAGAAAAATTAGAAGATATGGTGCCAAGCGAAGATGAGTTTGATATCTACGCGGTAAGCCCTGCGATTGATGCGTGTGTTGCACTTGCTGATCTTCTGCATGCGATGTTAGATCGTGATCTTATGATGGAAACAGTGATCAAACTAAGTGCTTTATCGGCAGAAACTGTTGCTAATCTTGAGTACGCACAAACAGGTATCGAGATCACTAACGATAATCAAAAAGAAAATGAAGCAGTATGTGCGGAATGGGATACCCAGTGGGCGATTTTCCGTGCATTAAAAGAAGCAGAAACACGTGATATTGAATTGATTAAAGATCTTCGTGCAGAGTTGCGTGATGAGCCTGTCAGTAATATCGGTATTGAGCTCTAACAGCTAATATCGCCATGACAGTAAAAAAAGAGCCTAAGGGCTCTTTTTTTGTATCGGGTGAAAGTGCGTTGTTCAGCATAAAAATATTTCGTTATATAAGCAAAATATCGTAGAAAAGACGGTTATTTCATCATTTGTATTGTTTGTGTTTCAGTATGTTTGGGGTTTGTGAAGTTTTTAGTTCTGGTTTTTAATTTAAACGCCAGTGAATATCACTGCTTGGTGATTTAAATTTGCACCATTACACTTATTTTATTTTGGCTATTGTAATTCGATCCCTTCACCGTTTATAACGTTACAGCGCCGTAGCACATTGTTTATGGCAATAATGGTTTATTCACGAGGAGGTACAATGCATACATTTATAGCAATGACATTCGCTACCTGTTTTTGTGGTCGTAATATTACTGCGCAATATGCGATGTGTGACGGTAATATCCGCCAACTCCTCATGCTCTCTCTAAAACGTATTTAGAGCTGGCTGCTTATATTTAAACATTACTGTCAGCTTGCGAAGAAGCTGATAGGTCCTTTGAAACATATTCCCATCTCGCTTCCTCCAAGCTGAAAGTCACAATCAAAGGAATACTATGTTAAGTGCACGCAATATTGCCGCATTAGGCTTTATGACATTCGCCATGTATTTAGGCGCGGGAAACTTAATCTTCCCTCCATTCTTAGGTTATCAAGCTGGTGATAACTTTCTAAGTGGCATGACAGGCTTTCTTTTAACTGGAGTGGGTTTACCTGCGATTGCGCTGGTGATTGTCGCTTGGGTTCGAGGCTCTGATAACTTAACCGCCGCATTACCGAAGCCTTTAGCAACTAGCTTTTGGGTGATGTTGTTTATTGTGATTGGTCCTGCTTTTATTATTCCTCGTACGATCACTGTGGCTTACCAATTTAGTCTTGCTCCCTTCATGGGTGATGTTGGTCTTATTCCTTTTTCTATAGCATTTTGTATCGCCGCTATTTTGTTCTCGTTATATCCCGGTAAGCTGGTGGACACTTTAGGCAAATGGTTAACGCCAATACTGCTAACGATTTTAGGTGTGATGGCTGTTGTCGCTATTTTATATCCTTCAGGTTATGTCACTGAAGCGACGGGAGCTTATGTTAATGGGGCGATGGCTGAAGGTTTAACCCAAGGTTATATGACAATGGATGCGTTAGGATCGATTGGTTTTGGCTGGGTTATCTTCCGTGCTATTGAAGGTATGGGCGTTAAAGAGCCTAAAGCCATTGCAAAATACACCTTAATTGCGGCGCTTATGTATTCAAGTGCAATGGCATTAGTGTACTTGTCTCTTGCTTATATTGGCGTAACAAGCGAAGGGCTGGGATTAAACTTCACTAATGGTGGTGAGATCTTAACCGCTTTCACCAATTATCATTTTGGTGTGTTTGGTACTTTGTTATTAGGTGCGGTATTGGTATTGGCGTGCTTAACAACAGCGATTGGGGTGACAACTGCGGGGAGTGAGTTTTATAGCCGTACTTTCACACCGGTGACCTATCGTAAAAGTGTTATTGTGATCATGGTGCTATCAGGCATTATTGCTAACGTTGGCTTATCGCAATTGTTGAAAGTGACATTACCTGTGGTTGTTGCGTTACACCCTATTGCGATTTCATTACTGATTATTGCACCACTGCGTCATCAGTTATCACAAAAGATGGTATTGGCAACCTTAGCCGTTGCGATGATTTTTGGCTGTATTGATGCAACGCATATTCTTGAAGCGATGCCAGCACAGATGGATAAGATACTAGAGGCTAACCTACCGTTATATCACTATTACGCAGGTTGGATTTTACCGACGGTAATCACCTTGGTTATCGGATTAATTGCGCAGCGTTTGACAGTAAAACGCCAAGTACTGACTAAAGAATACTAATGTACTGAGTGGTTTAAAGAGATAATAAAAAAGGGACCGAAAGGTCCCTTTTTTCATGATGGAGGATTATTTTTCTTCATCATTATTTTGAATTACACCATGCTTTTTCTTCCACTTTTCCCAACGCTGGAAAGCCAGTTGTTGCATGTCAGTATTTTTATCGGCTTCATCGACAATTTCTTCACCTACCAGGCTTTCGAAAATATCTTCTAAGGTCACGAGACCTTGTACTGTGCCGTATTCGTCAACGATTAAGATAAGCTGTGAACGTTCCTGCATTAAGCGCTCAAAAGCCTTAGGTACGCTAACGTTATTCATAATAACGGGTAGTGGGCGCATTAATACACCGAGTTCTTGGCCCCCTTTACCCGCTTGGCTTTCAGCAAATAGCTCTAGGCGGTGAACGAAACCGACAATGTTGTCACTCTGCTCGCTATATACCAATGGACGAGAGAACGGGCTATTTTTATGCTGAGACAAGAATTCATTAATGGTTTGCTCTGCATCAACACGGAATAGCACCGGACGTGGCGTCATAATTTTCGTTACGCTTACATCACGGAATTGCAGTAAGTTGGTTAGGATTTTTGACTCGCCTTCACCTAATTCACCTGTTTCGTGTGCTAATAACGCCATTGCTGAAATTTCATCACGTAATTTTGGTTGCTCATGACCGCGTGATAAACGACGAGTAATTTGTTCTGATACCCACACTAGAGGGATCAAAAGCAATACCATCCAACGCAACATAGTCGCTGAGAATGGTGCAAGTTGACGCCAGTAAGTTGCACCAATGGTTTTTGGCACAATTTCAGACAGTAATAAAATACCTATGGTTAATACGCCCGAGAACACACCTAACCATTCACTACCAAATACGATAGTCGCTTGTGCACCTGCGGTTGCAGCACCTATGGTGTGAGCGATGGTGTTTAGGGTCAAGATCGAGGCAAGAGGCCGATCAATATTATCTTTGAGCGCGGTGAGTTTTGCCGCCGCAGGGTGGTTTTGTTGGCGTAATGTGGCGATATAACTTGGTGAAATACTAAGTAACACCGCTTCTAATACGGAACAAATAAACGAAACACCAATCGCAACGGAGATGTAAATCGTAAGGAGTACCATGTCAACCTATCAGTAAATTAGCGAATATCAGCTATATTAATCGGGGCTGGGCAGAATAAATACAACTATTTTTATGCGGTATTTGGTAACATTTTGTGAACTTGCGCTCAGATTGTGGTTAAAGAGTCCGCACCTGAGTCGAATAAAGCAGACAAACCTTTGCCACACGGGCTTCTTTTGAATTAGAGTTGTCTCGTCTTACGAAAAACCTTAGAAGGGAAACCTAATGAACAAGACCCAACTGATTGACCTGATCGCAGAAAAAGCGGATCTATCTAAAGCACAAGCAAAAGCAGCTTTGGAATCTACTCTTGACGGCATTACTGATGCGCTAAAAGACGGTGACCAGGTTCAACTAATTGGCTTTGGTACATTTAAAGTAAACCATCGTGCAGCTCGCACTGGCCGTAACCCACAAACTGGTGCTGAAATTCAAATTGCTGCAGCTAACGTTCCTGCGTTTGTTGCTGGTAAAGCACTAAAAGATGCATTGAAGTAATTGTGATACCGCCAGAATGAATTATTCATCTGGCGGTTTTTTTATGTCTAAAATTTCATTTCTCTTTTCTTTTCTTCTTCCTCTCATTCTCACTGGATGTGTTGCAGGAAACCTTGCTGATAACACCGCATTGCCGATCACTAGAGTGAATGTTGCTGAGCAAAAAGTAGATGGTACATATATCTATTGGTATTTATCCCGTCAGAATGCTCCAGAACGGCTAGGAGAGCGTGTGTACAGTACTAAGCAAGGTGATTATCAAAGTGATTACCAATGGCAGTCAGGTAAGCTTAAAACGCTGTTACAACAGGGTGAGCGGTTAATCGATGGACAGCAAGTTCCCTTTGAATTACAACTTCGCTTCGATAGCCAAGGCGTCGCAGTTTATCAACGCTATAAAGAAGATGGGCATATCTTACCGTTAACGACAAATGAAATAACGGAGCTCAAACAGCACAGCGAATATTTAGTCCATCGGATTGAACGACTAAAAAGATCAAAACAGTATTTTGAGCAAGGCTATAGACAGCAACAACAGCAGATCTCTTGTCAAACTCAACAGCCGATCACGATTGATGATCCTAATGTATTATCCGCATTTTCCCCATCGGGACATTGGGCGGCTATTGGCGAGCAGAAAAACGGTAGGTTAAGAATTCATAAGTTGTTATCGGGTGTGGTGAGTGAGACTTGTCTACAAGCACCGACACTGATTGATACGAAGCAATAAATGCTTGCAAAAAAAAGACAATAAAAAACGCGCTGATTAAGCGCGTTTTTTAACTTAGGGAGAATGCGTTTTATTGCTGTTGCTCACGAGCTATAGCGCGATAACCAATATCGTCACGATGGAACATGCCATCCCACGAAATTTGTTTTGCCAACGTATAAGCACGCTGTTGTGCTTCTAAGACAGTATCGCCCATCGCGGTTGCACACAGCACACGACCACCGTTAGTGACGATATCGCCTTGATTATTCGTTGTGCCGGCGTGGAAGACTTTCTCGCCAGCCACTTCTTGTTGCGGCAAGCCTGAAATCACATCACCCTTGTTGTAGCTTGCTGGATAGCCGCCAGCGGCTAAAACAACACCGATAGAAGCGCGTGGATCCCATTTCGATTCTACGGTATCTAGCTTGCCATCAATCGCTGCTAAACATAGCTCAACCAAATCAGACTGCATACGTAACATGATAGGTTGAGTTTCCGGATCACCAAAGCGACAGTTGTATTCGATCACTTTTGGGGTGCCATCGCTCATGATCATCAAGCCAGCATAAAGGAAACCTGTATAAGGTGCGCCTTCTGCGGCCATCCCTTCAACCGTTGGGTAGATCACTTCTTTCATCACGCGGTCATGGATATCTTGTGTTACAACAGGGGCTGGTGAATAAGCGCCCATGCCACCCGTGTTAGGGCCAGTATCGCCATTTCCAACACGTTTATGATCTTGGCTGGTGGCCATAGGTAGAACGTTTTTACCGTCTACCATTACGATGAAACTGGCTTCTTCACCATCTAAGAACTCTTCGATAACTACGCGGTGTCCGGCTTCACCAAATGCATTGCCAGCGAGCATATCGCGTACGGCATCTTCGGCTTCTTGCTCTGTCATTGCGACAATCACGCCTTTACCTGCTGCTAAGCCATCCGCTTTTACTACAATCGGTGCGCCTTTTTGCTTTAAGTAAGCAAGAGCGGGGTCGATTTCAGTAAAGTTTTGATATTCCGCCGTTGGAATATTGTGGCGAGCAAGGAAGTCTTTAGTGAAAGCTTTAGAGCCTTCAAGTTGTGCTGCGGCTTCTGTTGGACCAAAGATGGGCAGTTTAGCTGCGCGGAACGCATCAACCACACCAATAACCAGTGGCGCTTCTGGGCCGACAATGGTTAAACCAATTTGATTATTTTGCGCAAATTCAACTAATGCTGCGATGTCTTCAACACCAATCTCAACATTTTCCAGTTTAGGTTCAAGTGCTGTTCCTGCATTACCAGGAGCAATAAATACCGTTTCTACTTGTGGGTTTTGTGCAACTTTCCAGCCTAATGCGTGTTCACGGCCGCCGTTACCAATGATCAGTACTTTCATCGTTAATCCTTATTGCTTCGCGCTAAATACTTAAAAATCTCTGCTCTTTAAAAAAGAGCAGAGACTAAATCGATAGTTTTATTCACTTAAGTTTGTGATGACAACTTAGTGGCGGAAGTGGCGCATACCGGTAAATACCATCGCCATACCATGCTCGTCAGCAGCAGCAATGACTTCATCATCACGCATTGAACCACCCGGTTGGATAACACAAGTAATGCCTGCTTCTGCTGCGGCATCAATACCATCACGGAACGGGAAGAATGCATCTGATGCCATTACGCTACCCGCGACTTCTAGGTTTTCGTCAGCGGCTTTGATACCTGCAATTTTGGCAGAATAAACGCGGCTCATTTGGCCTGCACCAACACCTATGGTCATATTGCCTTTTGCATACACAATCGCGTTTGATTTCACGTATTTCGCTACTTTCCAGCAAAATAGTGCATCACGCAGTTCGTCTGTGGTTGGTTGACGTTTAGTGACAACGGTTAAATCATCAACCGATACCATACCTTGGTCACGGTCTTGAACCAATAAACCACCATTTACACGCTTAACGTCAAAACCCGTGGTTTTGGTTGTCCATTCGCCACACTCAAGAAGACGTAAGTTTTTCTTGGTTGCAACAACGGCTGCCGCCTCTGCTGATACTTTCGGCGCGATAATAACTTCTACAAATTGACGATCAACAATCGCTTGTGCAGTTGCTGCATCTAATTCACCGTTGAACGCAATAATGCCGCCAAATGCTGAGGTTGGGTCTGTTTTGTAAGCGCGATCGTAGGCTTCAAGTAAATTGTCACCGAGTGCAACACCACATGGGTTAGCGTGTTTTACAATTACACATGCTGGTAAATCGAATTCTTTCACACACTCAAGTGCAGCATCAGTATCTGCGATATTGTTGTATGATAATGCCTTACCTTGAAGTTGCGTTGCTGTTGCGACAGAAGCTTCTTGTGGATTGGCTTCAACATAGAATGCTGCTGCTTGGTGGCTGTTTTCACCGTAGCGCATGTCTTGTTTTTTCTCGAACTGCTGATTGAAAGTGCGTGGAAACTTCGATTCCTCATCACCTTCTTTGTTGTCGCCGTAAGATGGCACCATAGTACCAAAGTAGTTGGCGATCATACCGTCGTAAGCTGCAGTATGTTCAAAAGCTGAGATAGCTAAATCGAAACGTGTTGCCTGAGTTAGTGAGCCATTGTTGGTGCTAATTTCTGTTAGTACGCGGTCGTAATCGTGCGCATTAACGACAATCGCTACATCTTTATGGTTTTTTGCTGCAGAGCGAACCATTGTTGGACCACCGATGTCGATGTTCTCAACTGCGTCGGCGAGCGTACACCCGGCTTTGGCAACAGTTTCAGCAAAAGGATAAAGGTTAACAACAACCATATCGATAGGGTTAATGCCGTGCTTTTCCATTACTTCGTCGTCAGTACCACGACGGCCTAGTACGCCACCATGAACTTTTGGGTGAAGGGTTTTTACACGGCCATCCATCATTTCTGGGAAACCGGTGTAATCAGAAACTTCAGTGACTTGAATGTTTTTCTCGGCAAGTAAACGAGCGGTACCGCCTGTCGATAAGATTTCTACGCCGCGATTGGCAAGAGCCTGTGCGAATTCCACAATACCTGTTTTGTCTGATACGCTGATCAGTGCACGGCGAATAGGACGAGCGTTTTCCATGGCTACTATCTCTTTTAATTACACGGTGAATAGAATATTTCCCAAGACCAAGCCCATTTGGTGTGAATTGGTTTTGGGAAATATCCTGATTCTCATCACATCAACAAAACTTGGGTGATGACAATAGTGATTTATCAATAATGGTCATTTGTGTGTAATGTGACCATTATTTTACATGAATAGGAAGATTACGCAAACGTTTGCTTTTTTGGGTGTCTTTAGGAGAAATGAGCAAGATGGCGATGTATTTGATTGGTCAATTAGCAAAGTTATGTCAGGTCAGTAGCGATACATTACGGTTTTACGAAAAAAATGATTTGCTCCAGCCTGCAGGCCGAAGCGACAGTGGTTATCGTTTATATAGTGATGATAATTTATCGCGAGTTAAATTTATCTTACGGGCCAAAGCTATTGGCTTAAGTTTGGAAGAAATTCGTGAGCTATTAGATATCCGACTGGAAGCTAGTCAACATAGTTGTGCGGAAGTAAAAGCGATCACCCAAGCTAAGCTTGACGAAGTGGATATGAAAATAAAGGAACTCTCGCGTATTCGACGCGCGTTAAAAAAGATCAATGATGCGTGTTGTGGCCATGTGGATGATGATGCGAGCCATTGCTCAATCCTTGAGGCCTTGAACGATAGCTGTGATACGCCAGATCCTATCGGTGACACCAAGTCATGTTGTTCAAGGCACAAGAAATAGAACGTATAAATTAATCGCTGGTGGCTTCTTTTGCATTTTGGATCGCATCTTTTGTGGTATCACGGAAAAAGTGTCCCGTTGCTTTGGTTGCATCACGGGTCGCGTGACCAATCTCAGTGAAGCCATCTTTAATATTTTGTTTATCGCTACTGCTACAACCAACTAATGGTAACGAAGCGATCAGTAGTACCGCTAAAACATGTTTATTTAACATCTGAGATCCCTTGATAAAATTTCAAAGACTAGTGTAGCGTTTTTTTATCATGAACCAAGTTAAATTCATGTCATGAATATCGTGATTAGCGTCATTATATTTCATTAGGGCATTGTGAAATTTTGTGATAATTTCCAGTCAAAAGCGTATCGCTAATACGAATTAAAGATAAGGAAAATCGATGTTAAAAGTAAATGAATATTTTGATAGCCAAGTAAAATCAATTGGCTTTGAATCTTCGGGTGATCATGTCAGTGTTGGCGTAATGGCACCTGGCGAATATACTTTTGGTACTGTAGCACCTGAGCGTATGACGGTGGTTAAAGGTGCATTAACTGTAAAACTACCAGGCCATGTTGACTGGGAAACTTACAACGCAGGCGATAACTTTGAAGTTCCAGGTGACAGTTCATTTAATGTGAAAGTATTGGTTACTACTGCTTATCTTTGTGATTACTTATAATTTTAAATTATAGTGATTATCTAAAAGCTTCACTTCGGTGGAGCTTTTTTGTTTGCCGCTGTTTGATATCTCTATGCCGATCCTCGTTCAATTAATTGTGGCGGTAAAATAAACTGTTGTGCCGTTTCATTATGAACCGTCATTTTTGCGAGTAACCGTTGTCCTGCAAGTTGACCCATTTGTCGCGTAGGAGAGCTGATCATGGTTAGGCTTGGCTGAGTTAAAGCCGCTTCAGGGGTATCATCAAACCCAATTAAGCCGATTTGTTGACCAATATAGTTATCTTTTCCGACACTTTTCCCTACCCGTTGAATACCATACATCGCCCCTAATGCAATGGCTGGTCGGTGGCATAATAGCGCGGTAATTTTAGGATGCTGAGTTAGCAGTTGTTGAACATGATCCGCGGCTTGGCACTGGTTATTCTGAGCTTCAATTATCCATTCATTTTTAAACGGTAAGCCATATTGCATTAATGTCGTGCCATAGCCGCCAATACGCTCAGCACGGGTGAGTGAGTCACTGCTGCCACCAATATACGCAATATGACGATGACCTTGTTGGATCAAGTGCTGAGTTGCAAGGATTGCGGCTTGATGATTATCAGGCCCAATATAATCGACCTCATTATTCACGGCGGAGCGGGCCAAGCAAACCGCAGGTATATTGGCTTGTTTTGCCATTTCGAGTACTTGGTTGGTTGCTTCTCTTACCGGGCTAAATGCAATACCTGCGACACCTTGTTGAATCATCGATTGGACACATTGGATTAATTTGTCTGCTTGATGGTTGGACTGAGCAAGAAATAACATATGGTCATGTTGTTCAAGCTCATCGCTTAACCCTGCCGTGACTTCGGTATAAAAGGGATCTGTAATATCCGCTAAGATCCAGCCGATCAAATTTGAGTGATTGGATCGTAAATTCGCTGCGGCGTTATTGCGAACATAGCCTAAGGCTTCAACTGCTTGATTGACCTTATCGATTGTCGCTTTTGATATACGGCCTTTATTGCCCAGCACCAAAGAAACAGTAGAAACGGAGACGCCGGCATAGTCGGCAACATCGGTGATCTTTACTTTGCTTGATTTAGCCATTAGATAGTTAATTACCCTGTATTTATCTATCAATATAAAACGTTATATCTATAATCCGAATATTAACAGGATCACAGTTTTTAATATGTGTTATGGCGCGAGATATGTTCCGTGATCTCGATGCCGATAAAAGTTGATAAAACGTTTTATCATTTATTTCGTAATTCAGCAAAAGCGTTGGCAGAAGTTTTGAGCTCATCTTCGTCGACGTTTTTTTTCAACAAAGTGATAAAACGTTTTACCACTTTGTTTTTGACGAAGATAAAACAGTGATCAGGTGACAATGATGTCTAAATCTGCAAATAAAACAACGCTATGGGAATTTTTCCAAAGCTTAGGTAAAACGTTTATGTTGCCAGTGGCACTTTTGGCGTTTTCCGGTATTTTACTGGGTATTGGTAGCTCGTTATCAAGTGCTGCAGTAAAAGAAAGTATGCCTTTTCTTGATAATACCGTACTGCAATTGCTGTTCATGTGGATGACCAAAGTTGGTTTGGTTGCATTTATCTATTTACCTATCATGTTTGCCGTAGCCATTCCTCTTGGCCTTGCTCGTGAAGAAAAAGGTGTTGCCGCGTTTGCAGGTTTTGTTGGTTACGCAGCACTTAACTTATCGATTAATTTTTACCTAACAGTGGCTGGCGTATTAGGCAATGCGACCGAAGAAAAAGCCTACGGTGTGAAGTCTGTTTTAGGCATAGAGTCGATTGATACTGGCATTTTAGGCGCGGTAATCGTCGGTATTATTGTGGCGAAACTGCATGCACGTTTCTATACCTACAAAATGCCTGATGCATTAGCTTTCTTTGGTGGCGCGCGTTTTGTTCCGATCATCTCAACCTTAACGCTAGGTGTGGTTGGTCTATTAGTACCGCTAGTATGGCCTTACTTTGCTATGGGTATTAATGGTATTGGTAGCTTAATCTCTCACTCAGGCCCATTTGGTCCATTCCTTTTCGGTACCGGTGAGCGTTTGTTATTGCCATTTGGCTTACACCACATTCTTGTTGCATTGGTGCGTTTTACGGAAGCGGGTGGCACGATGGATGTGTGTGGTAACACGGTAAGTGGCGCATTAAATATTTTCTATGCAGAGCTTTCTTGCTCAACAACTAATGGCTTCTCTAACTCGGCAACATCATTCTTGTCGCAAGGTAAAATGCCTGCTTTCCTTGGTGGATTACCCGGTGCTGCTCTTGCGATGTACCACTGTGCTCGCGTTGAAAATCGCAGCAAAGTAAAAGCGTTATTGTTATCAGGTGTGGTTGCGTGTGTGATTGGTGGTATCACAGAGCCATTAGAATTCTTATTCCTGTTCGTTGCACCAGCACTGTACTTTGTTCATGCTATTTTAACAGGTGTTGGCTTTATGGCGATGCACCTATTAGGCGTAACGATTGGTAATACTGATGGCAACATTATCGACTTTTTGATTTTCGGTGTACTTCAAGGTACGGCAACGAAATGGTACTTAGTACCTCTTGTTGCTGCAGTATGGTTTGTGATGTATTACAGCGTATTCCGCTTTGTGATCACTCGCTTTAATTTAAAAACTCCAGGCCGTGAAGTGGCTGATGTAAAAGATGAGTTAGCCTTTGCGGAAACGGGTGAGAAAACGACGGGTTACAAAGGTAATATTATTTTAGAAGCACTGGGTGGTGCTGCAAACATTACGTCACTGGATAACTGTATTACTCGTTTACGTTTATCGGTTAATGATATGAGTTTAGTGAATGACGCCGTACTCAAAGCTAACGGTGCGTTGGGGGTCGTTAAGCTTGACGATCATAACTTACAAGTCGTGATTGGGCCTCAGGTGCATATGGTCAAAAATGAAATGCAGGGCTTAATGCCAGCGACGGCATAATATGATTGCGGAGCCTAGTGCTCCGCTTTTTTGTTTTGGATAACTGTTTTTGCTTGTTGCAAGAGGTTGATATGTTTGATTTCTCTACCCCAGTTAACCGTTATGGTACCTATTGTACCCAGTGGGATTATGTTGAAGATCGGTTTGGTGAAGCGGATTTATTGCCGTTTACTATTTCTGATATGGATTTCGCCGTTGCGCCATGTATTGAGAAAGCGTTATCTGAGCGATTAGCACATGGTGTATTTGGCTATAGCCGATGGAATCATGATGATTTTAAATCTGCGATCACAGGATGGTTTTCACGCCGCTATCATAGTCCAATCAATCCCGAGCATATTGTGTATGGTCCATCGGTGATTTACATCATTTCGCAATTAGTGATGCAGTGGACAAAGCAGGGGGAAGGAGTCCTCATTCATACTCCAGCCTATGATGCGTTTGGTAATATGTTAGCGGCTAATGATCGTCTCATGCTAACAAGCCCGTTGTTAAAAACGGCTGGTGGCAGTTATGAGATTGATTGGGCACAATTTGAAGCACAAGCGGCAAAATCAAACTGTAAAGTGTTATTACTGTGTAGTCCACAAAATCCAACTGGAAGAGTATGGACACGTGATGAACTCAGCCGTATGGCACAGATCTGTTTGCAACATCAGGTGAAAGTGATCTCCGATGATATCCATATGGATATGGCATTTAATGATTATATTCCTTGGCCTGAAGTGGCATTAGATGATAATTGGGCGTTGGTTTCTTCAGGATCAAAGTCATTTAATATTCCTGCATTAACGGGCGCATATGCGTTTATTGCCGATCAAACGGTGCGTGAACGGTACCTTACTCAGTTAAAAGCGGCACATGGTTTATCGTCACCGTCGATTTTAGGCGTTATAGGACATATTGCCGCTTATAACCAAGGTGAAGTATGGCTCGATAGTTTAAAAGATTACCTTCAAGCTAACCTTTGTTATGTCGCAGAGCAGTTAAATCAGGCCTTTCCTGAGTTGAATTACCAAGTGCCTGAGGGGACATATTTAGCGTGGATTGATTTAACGCCATTGAGCGTGGATATGGATGCTCTACAACAACGTCTAGTTAGTCATTACAAAGTCGCCATTATGCGCGGTGATACCTATGGTCAAGAAGGGCAAGGCTATGTTCGTTTGAATGTCGGTTGTCCTCGTAGCAAAGTAGAAATAGGTCTCAAGGCATTGATGAGTGCATTACATGATCTAAAACATCAATAGAATATTGCTTGTTTTATAACTAAGAAAAGCTTCGCGTCGGCGGAGCTTTTTTGTATCTGTTATTGCCACTCACTTTTAGAGATCAAGCGTTTTATCAATTGCGCCTTTATATGATATGTAACGCATATGTTGGATTTATAAAAATTATCTGGAGAGAAAGCATTATAGTAACAGTATTTAGCAAGGTTGAGTTCTGGTTAATCACGCCTAACATGTTGCTTTAGATACTTAGAGCCTAATTGATCTTGTCGTTATAGCGAAACTATTTCATGACTAAACGTAATAAGTAGGATAGGGAGTTCTATGAATCTATCGTTAACACATGCATCAATTAGTACCAAAGCTTGGATCATATGGCTGTTATTTGCCATCGGTCTTATTTCTATTTCTGCATTAAATATTTCCTCAACTAATCAACATATGCGAGCTAATTATGAGGGAGGTATTAAGCAAATAGTAGAAGGGGCGGTAGGAGTGGTTAATTACTATCATGCACTTAGCTCCAATGGCACATTGAGCGAAGAAGAAGCGCAAAAACAGGCTTTAGCGGCAATTAACGCAATGCGTTTTGATGGCGGAAATTATATTTTTGCGGGAAATAAGGAAGGCTATCAAATCGCAACCCGTTTTGATGAAATGATGGGGACTGACATTCTGTCACTAACAGACGGTAATGGACGACGATTCGTCGAAGAGCTTTACAGTGTCGGTAAGCAAGGTGGTGGTTTTGTTGATTATATGTGGAAGTCATCGTCAGATCCTAATCAACTGATTTTAAAAACGAGCTATGCTGATTATTTTCATCCTTGGGGCTGGATGATTGGCGCAGGAATGAATATCAAAGCCTTAAACCAAGATATTCAAGCCAGCCAATGGCTATCGTTTGTGAATGTTGCTGTTATTTTGGCAATACTGTCATTATTGATGGCGTATTTTATTCGTAGTATTACTTTGCCAATTAAAAAAACCGTTGCTGCGATGCGCGATCTATCAACCGGTGAAGGTGATTTAACTCAGCGTCTTAAAGAAGAAGGCGGTCCTGAATTAACGGCACTTGCGAAACATTTTAATCGCTTTGTTATTTCTATTCAGGCCATTATCCATAATATTAGTGATGCAGGTTCACAACTGACTCACTCTTCGCGTTGTTTATCACAATCAGTGTTATCGATGGATAGTAATTTAAATCAACAGAAAGAAGACACCGATCAACTCGTGGGGTCAATGGGGGAAATGCTCACTGCGGTTGAAGAAATTGCAGGCAGAACCGTTGATGCCACTGATTTTAGTATTAAAGCAGCGAAACAAACAGAAGCCAGTAAAGTGATTATTCAGCGTAATATTGAAGAGTCACAATTGCTCGCATTAGATATTGGTGAAGCCAGTAAAGTGATCACCCAACTTGCAACAGATAGCCGTAATGTCGATACCGTGTTGGAAGTGATACGTGGCATAGCAGAGCAGACCAACTTATTAGCGTTAAATGCTGCGATAGAGGCTGCAAGAGCCGGTGATGCAGGGCGAGGCTTTGCTGTTGTTGCTGATGAAGTTCGCACCCTATCACAGCGCACACAAGAGTCGACGATTGAAATTCAAACCATTATTGAAAAATTACAACAAGGTGCGGAGCAAGCGGTTGGTGTTATGAATCAGGGGGCTGAAAAAGCCCAGAATGCGTCAAAGATTTCTGCATCGGCAGGGGAAGCGTTGAATTTAATTGTTGAAGAAGTTCATGCGATACAAGGGATGAATCAGCAGATCTCAGCCGCAACAGAGCAGCAATCATTAACCGTTAATAGTATTAATCAAAATGTGGCAAGTTTGAATGATAGCTCGATATCATTGTCGACTGAATCTAATCAGATGTCGTCATCGAGTGAAGAGCTCAATCAAATTTCGGAAGATCTAATGGTGACGATTCAGCGTTTTAAACTGCATTAAAGTAGGACTATTATGTTTTATTTAGCATGACAGTACCGAATAGCAGCCAATAAAAAAGCCATGCCTGAAATACAGGGATGGCTTTTTTATCAATAACTTAAACTAAATGTATTAGTTCATGCCATATTATCTAATTGATTGTATGGTGCTGATTGGTGGTGCTTTAGATTACAACTCAAACTCTTTATATATCATCGATTTATTGGGTTTTTTGTATTCATTTGTATTGGGAGGTATTGGTTCTTATGGTCTACTCGGGGTAGATAATGGGGTAGACAATAAATTAAGGAACCAAATGGGGAAACTATTTGAGAAGCAACTAAGGTCTTTGCTAGGGAAGCTGCGCGATAAAAAACAAGTATTACAGGATGGCGATGGTTTAGGTGCTCGTTTAACACCATCGGGGAAAATTCGCTGGCAGTTCCGTTATAAAATAAACAGTAAAAATAAGAGTTTTGATTACGGTTATTATCCAGATATAAGCCTTCAACGAGCTAGAGAGCTGTGCAGGGAGTCTCGTTCACATTTAGCTGAAGGGAAAGACCCTAAATCACAATGGGAACTCGGGCGTACCAAAACATTGGAACCTGTCACTGTTCAAGACGCTTTAGAATATTGGCTGGTGGAGTACGCAGAAGCTAAACGTACTAATGCATCAAAACATCGGCAGCAATTTGCTCGCCATATCTATCCTTACATAGGTAATCTTCCGTTAGAGTTAACAGAAACAAGGCATTGGTTAGAATGCTTTGATCGAATACGTAAAGGTTATGACGGTAAACGTAAACCTGCACCTGTTGCTGCTGGGTATGTTTTTCAAAATGCTAAACAGGCACTTCGATTTTGTCGTGCTCGTCACTATGCAGAGAGTCGGGTATTAGATGATTTGATCATAACGGATGTTGGTTCTAAACAGGATAAAAGAGATAGAGTGCTAACTGAAAAAGAACTTATTAGTCTTCTTGAAGCCATTCAACCTGAATCGAAGCCCTTTTGCTTACCTTACTACGTAAAACTAATTAAATTGTTATTGGTGTTTGGTTCAAGAACACAAGAAATCAGACTATCAAAATGGGATGAGTGGGACTTTGAAGAAGGGCTTTGGACTGTACCTACTGCCCATTCAAAATGCCGTAACAAGATTATTAGACCTATTCCACCAGCATTAAAGCCTTGGTTACTTGAACTAAAGGCTGCTAATACAAAAAATAATTATGTGTTGGCTGAGTTGAAACAAGATGCAACTGTCAGTGTTTTTGGTGGTTCGGTATGGAAGCGGTTAGGACATAAAGAAAAGTGGACGCTGCATGATATACGTAGAACTGTTGACACTAAGATGAATGATTATGGTCTTGCACAGCCATATGTCATTGAACAACTATTAGGTCATATACCTAGCGGTGTTATGGCTATTTATAACCGTAGTCAGTATTTACCAGAGAAAAGGGTAGCACTTGATAGGTGGCTTGAAAGGTTAGAGGTACTTGTTAGAAAAACTGATAATGTCTGTATGTTCAAGCATGCTTAAAATAGAAAAAAGCAAGATACTAATCAAGTATCTTGCTTTTTGCGATTAGATAAGATGAATCTTATGCTTGTATCAAGTTCTCATTTTGAGCTGGATTTAAGGACAGGTGATCTAATGGATACCGTCGAAAACGTTTAAGCATATCGTAGGTAAACTCATCAGTTGATATCACATTATCAATATACTGATTTCCATATTCAGTCGTATTTAATAATTCAATACTGTCGATGTTGTCCAAATAAGATAAGAACAGTTCATGAAATTGTTCATCTAGTTCTGATATATCATTATTGTCAATTTTAGAACTATCTAATAAGCAGATTGCACCTATCTTATATTTCTCAGTGATAGGTAATTCAGAACAGTCAGGCAATTCAAGAAAAAGCCCTTCAATTTTATCTGAATTATCATCCATCCATTTTAAAAAATCCTTACGACGGGTGACGTCTGTAATCCGTGCTACAAGGCTCTCTGGTAGTCCTAGACGGTTGTATAACGCAACCTTCCATCTTATTAAAGAGTTTAATTCATTTTGAGCAAGCTGTGATGATGGTTTTAGATGTGAAAGTAATTGTCTATCAATAAACAAATGGTTTTTCATTCTAACATCTAATTTTTGATTGTTATGTATCAGCACCATCTTTCGCGGGTCAGAAATCTTTGCGTTATTTGGCTTTAGCTTTTTATTTACAGGACAAATATAGCATTCAATTTTTGGTAACTCGTTATCTATATTACCAAAAACTACGTCACAGCTCATACTAATGATTATGACCTGAGCATTTTCATATTTATCGGTGGTTCCATTTGGTGGAAAACCATTTTCTAAACCATGCTCTTTCGCTGCATCAAACAAGGAAGTGAAGTCAATAACACTTCCTTGGAGCCATCCGTTATCTAAAAGCTTTTGGCGAAGTAAATCAGGAGCGCTCATAAATAGTTAAACTTCCTGAAATGTTATCAATATCGTTCATTCCATTGCTACTATCAGTAGCAACTCTTCTGTTGTTTGCTATTTTTGATAAAGCTCTAGCATGATCAACAATATCAGAGGTATTAAGGTTGTCTTCGCTTAACTGTTGAAGATAGGTTTTACCTTTGAGCGTGTGTGTTTTTGTAATTCGACCAAATGGTTGTGTGTTAAACTCATTAACTTTTTTAGCTATAGAGTAAACGCTGTTTAATCGGGTTAAGCTGTCATCTCCCTTTACATCACCACCTTTCTTCCAGTTGTATAAGGTAGCTCGCTGCACTCTCATTACTTTTTGAAGATCGGTCATTCCTAAGCCGAGGCTACCGATGATGACTTCAATCTGCTCTTTTGTTGAAATAATCTGACTGTGAGACGTATCGTTCTTTTCTTGGTATTTTATCCAAACGTTTCCACTTTTTTGAGCACGTGCTAGGTCTTGATAATACTCACCAGAACACTTGGTTTGATGTGTATTATTAGACTTTGAATGTTGAGTAGCAAAAACAGGAGCGGAGCTAGCTATAAGAAGGATTCCCGCCATTGCTGTTGCTTTTGATGCTGTATTTGATGTTGTTAATATCTGCATAATTACACCTTAGATGGGGCGCTTTCCCCATACACTCTCTGCGTGCTCACTCAAATAATCCCAAAATAAGTTAGAGCTATCTTGATGTAGATTGTTTAATTTACTTTCAATGTTCGTTTTTGAAAGTTCAATTATGTTACTACCTGCTTCCCAAGCGTGATCTATGTCCAATAATGCATATTTTGTGGGAGTTGCAGTCATCCATTTTGGCTTTATGTCTACATTGATACTTAGTGGCTCGGGATCAGAAATATCATAAGGGAAAAGATTTATACTATTGTTTTCAGGTAAACGCTCTTCTAGCTCGACTCTTAGTTTCCCGTGTTCTGTTACTATAATCTGCTTGTTATTGCATAGCGTATTATCACTTGCTTCAAGTAGAGCCTGATTTAACCACTTTTTTGAAATGTAATTAGTATATTTCTCATTCTCTTGCGCCAAAAATATATCTATATGTCGCAATCCCATCCTAGTCATGCCTGCATTTTGAACATCTTCGAAAGAGTTGAAAAATGTATCAATAACTTTTGACCAATCAGTTTTAAATTGTTCAAAACAAGTGTATTTGGTTGTACGTAAACAAAGTGAACCATTTGTAAGTATTACACTTGATGTTCTTGAAATATTTAGAAAATCCCAACGAGAGGTTTCAATGCTATTTAGTTGTAATTGCCCATTTATTTCTGGGGTTGCATTAATTTGACTAAACTTAGATTCATGCTGTATTGAGTATCCAAGTGAAAACATTTTGTTTTTGAAGTCTTCAAGTCCGTCAGTGATTTTCTTACTAGGTATCTCACTAAACCTTAGATCCAGAATAGCAGTTACTAAGGGAGAATCCTCAAGAATATACTTAATCATATTGACATCCAAATTGACACCGAATTATACAGTGAAATATACACTTAAATACAATATTTTCAATTTTTAATTGTTAGTGATGTAGCTTTAAATTAGCTATTTTGTGATCTTCTTTTAACATTTTTAAGGGTTTACTTAATTGAAATACTTTAAAAGGTGCGTTGTTTTTTTTCGTTTCGTTTTTTGATAAATAACTAAGTCTATAAACAAAAGCTTGCTGGCTGCTGGTGTCGTACCTTGTTAATTTGTAATAGCAATTTTGTGGACAATAAAAATTCAGGTGTGGATTAAGCTCAATGTCATTTCTTACTAGCTTAATAAGCTTGCTTGGATGATTAATCTTGTGCCCATTAAAAAGAATGACAGCATGATAGTGAGGACACTGGCTTTCCTCCCCTTGTTCTCTTACCCATGCATAGTAAATACCATTACCATATTTCCGTTTAAGCTTTGGTATTAAGTGACGAAAGAAGTCTGATATCGGCTTATTGTTTTGGCTTTCTAAGTAACATTTAATATCTATCCTGACTGCTAGTATGCGTGAATAAATTGATAGTGCGAACTGCATAAGGTCTATCAGCTTTCCCATTATCTTTTTGTTTATTCCATCTTTAAAGTGCATCACTTGCCAGATAGTTTCTTGGTGAATGAAATGTTCTGTCTCTATCTTCTTTCCATCGTAATAATATAAATATCCTGCGTGGCAATTATATCCATTAGCCCCACCAGCTTTAGTTTTAGACTGTGTTTGTATTAATTTTTTCATGTGTGAAATAGGTGTTTTTACTGTCAACTTGTCTGAAGTTGTACTGAGTTGTATTCAAATGAAGATAATTAGCGAGTCCTTTCGCTAATGTTTATTGCTTACAGAGTTTTCAAATAACCTTCAAAGTCATCAAAACGCCAGCCTTTAACCATGTCATCGATAATAACTGGTGGAGGTAATAGCCCGCATTTTAATTGCCTGTTAAGAGTTGAAATACTTAACCCTAGAATTACGGTGGCTTCATTGAAAGTTACTAGTCTTGTTACTGGAACCTTGCTCGAAAGGTAGCGGCATGGAGGCATCATTTATCTGACTCATTTGAACGTTTTTCTACCCAAGCAATAATTTCAGATAAACGCCAAGCAACAGATCGAAGACCTATCTTCACTCGAGCAGGAAATAAACCTTTCTTTTCTAATACTAAGGCTTGTGTTCGAGATATAGACGTGATGAAACGACGCTCGTCTTCACGGATAAGACGATCGGATACGAGAAAATCATTTTTGGTTGATAATTGAACTTTCATTTATTTTTCCTGTGTGAATAAACCAATATTAGGTAGGGTTTATTCTGCGCAATTGGAAAAATGATGCTCAATTACCACTTAGCGATTTAGATTAAACTGGGTTTAATGCAAAGTAGCTATTTATAAGGCTATAAACGCCTGTACAGCTTCGCCCTTTGTCTAGGTACTTCTCTGGTATAACGTCCGTTAAAGCACTGCGTATAGTGCTTATAGTGGGAACATGAAAGTTAAACTTAGGGTTATGCTTTATGAAATTGATTAAGCTTCCCAGTTTTACATTTTGTGGCTTTTGCGTCAGAAAGAAGTCTTTGGCTATTCCTACAATCCGTTTTACCGTCGGCTGTCTACTTTGATAGCTGACAACTCCCCCATAACAGACTCTTGCTATAGCAATTATCCCTCGCTTTGTTAGGGCATTGATTGGAGCAGGACTTTTAAGTAATTCTTTTACTTCCTTATGATTCAGGACTGCTAGCTCTATTTTTGATATTAACTGTTCGTCTTGGTGCTCTTTTTTCTTAACAAGTTCAATTACAACATCATGCACTAGCTGAGTAATTTTTGACGTAGATGTCTTACCGATTTGTGGTGGTAGTGTGTCGTAGATACCTGATAGTGGTGTGTTATATGTTGGAGTATTTGAAATGCTCGAATAATCGAAATGGACTGTTGTTGATTTAGATGTACTCATTTGTTCTTTTAGTCCGTTTTATAGGGTAAGCAAACAGTTAGGGGTAGATATGAGGGTAGATAAAACAAAAAAGCCATGCCTGAAAACACAGGAATGGCTTTTTTATCAGCAAGTTAAACTAAATGTATTAGTTCATGCCATATTTTTTAAGCTTCTTACGTAGCGTACCACGGTTGATACCCATCATGGTTGCAGCGCGAGTTTGGTTACCGCGAGTGTACTGCATGATAGTGTCTAATAGTGGTTGTTCAACTTCTGCAAGCACAAGCTCGTACAGATCGTCGACTTCCTGACCATTTAATTGAGCAAGGTAGTTTTTAAGGGATGCCTTCACTGAATCACGTAATGGTTTCTGTGTGATTTGGTCTTGTGAAGTTACAGTTGTTACTGTTAACGCTTCGGAAGTCAGATTTTGTTCGAACATAATTCTGTAAGCTCTTCTAGTATTTATGCAACGTTTTCGAAGTAGCCTTGCAGCGCATCAAGTTGCTGTTGAGCATCCTCGAGTGCGTTGAAGGTCTGGCGGAAATCACCGGCTGGTGCATGTTCTTTCAAGTACCAAGACACGTGTTTACGTGCAATGCGCAGTCCTAGGTATTCACCGTAGAACTGGTGGAGTTCTTGAACATGCCCCAACATGATTTCACTGATCTCATCAATTGATGGGGCAGCGAGGTGTTCACCAGTTGTTAAGTAATGGTGGATTTCTCTAAAAATCCACGGCTTCCCTTGTGCAGGTCGGCCAATCATTAGAGCATCGGCACCCGTATAATCGAGTACAAAGCGTGCTTTTTCCGGGCTATCGATATCACCGTTAGCGATAACTGGGATCGAGATGGCTTGTTTCACCGCTCTAATGTAGTCATATTCCGCTTCACCTTTGTACATACATGCCTTGGTACGTCCGTGAAGGGCGAGGGCTTGTATGCCGCATTGCTCGGCGAGTTTGGCTATGTCGACACAGTTTCTATTTTCCAGATCCCAACCAGTACGGGTTTTAAGCGTAACTGGAACATCTACCGCATCCACCACTGTACGAAGAATGTCTTCGATAAGGTTGGGATATTGCAGTAGTGCAGAACCGGCTAATCGTTTGTTTACTTTCTTTGCTGGGCATCCCATGTTGATATCGATGATTTGCGCACCGTTTTCAACACTGAACTGCGCAGCTTCAGCCATCAACTTTGGATCAGCCCCTGCTATCTGAACCGAACGAATACCTGATTCACCTTCGTGAACCATACGATTGAGCGATTTAGACGTCTTCCAGAGATCTGGGTTCGACGACATCATCTCGCTAACTGCCATACCTGCACCGTAGCGAAGGCATAACTCACGAAATGGCCGATCGGTCACACCCGCCATAGGCGCGACTATCAGCTGGTTTTTAAGTTGATAAGGACCGATTTGCAAAATGTCTCTACCTGACTGTGCCAGTAAGGGCGCGCATTTTACGCATTTTTTGCTCTGCTGAAAAGGCCAATAATTGAGCATGATGATTTTGTTTGCCAAAATCGTATGATTTTCAATCAATTGACCGATTAAATTTATAAATAAAAATCAGCAGTAGTACCCAAAACTGCGTGTGATTATGCCTTACGGCCTGAGATGCGACACCACTCTTCACGTGCAATTACTGGGTCTAAAGCCAGTTCATCGCTGTAGTAGGTTGACACATCAGCCGCTTGGCTTTCTAGCACACCTGAGATCGCTAAGTCGCCACCGTCTTTAACAAGGCTCTTGATCACTGGTGATAGTTCACGCAGTGGGCCTGCAAGGATGTTAGCAACTACAACGTCAGCTTGAATACCTTGAGGCTGGTCTTGTGGTAGGTATAGCTCTAGATTGTCAGACACACCGTTACGTTCTGCGTTATCACGTGACGCTAAGATAGCTTGTGGGTCGATATCAATACCAATAACTTTTGCTGCGCCAAGTTTTAGTGCAGCAATCGCTAGAATGCCTGAACCACAACCAAAATCGATAACCGTTTTACCGGTTAGGTCTTGGCTGTCTAACCACTCAAGACAAAGTGATGTTGTTGGGTGAGTGCCTGTACCAAATGCTAGACCTGGGTCTAATAGTACGTTCACCGCATCTGGCTCTGGCGCTTCACGCCAGCTTGGGCAGATCCATAGACGACGACCGAAACGCATAGGGTGGAAGTTATCCATCCACTCACGTTCCCAGTCTTTATCCTCTAACTGCTCGATTTTATAAGCAAAATCATCAGCAATTAATGGGCTGTTTTTAAGCATGTTCAGCACGAAATCCATGTCGGCTTCAGCATCATACAAACCAATTACATCGGTATCACCCCAAAGGCGGGTTTCACCTGGCATAGGCTCGAAAACTGGCGTGTCTTGTGCGTCTAGGAAGGTGACAGACAGAGCACCAGTCTCTTCCATTAGCATGTCGCCAATTGCTTCTGCGCTCTCTGCAGTTGCGTTCAGTTTAATTTGAATCCAAGGCATGGTTTATTCGCTTATTTTGTGACTACTTGAACATAGGGGGCGAAGTCTAGCATGAAATTTCACCAATCCCCATTATCAGATGCCATTCTAGGGATAAAAAAAAGATAGTACCGACTGGCACTATCTTTAATGTAGTTGATTATTTAGCGTGATATAGCCGATTTTAGTCGCTTAATTGCGGTGTTTCTACTTTTGTTGGTTTGGCATAGCTACCAACGACAAAAGCGATCAAACCTAATAACAGCGTTGGTACAATCGCATGAACGCCATTCATATCGGGTTTACTAAATGACAAAATAATGTAGCTACTCAAGCCGACGATCATGGAAGCAAAAGCGCCGGTTGCGGAGGCTTTTTTCCAATATAAGCCGAGTACCAGAGGCCACAAAAATACGGCTTGTAAGCTACCAAAGGCTAATAGGTTAAGCCAAATGATCATATCCGGTGGATTCATCGCAGCGATAAACACTAAGCCTGAGAAAATCCCTGTTACCCATAGTGATAATTTAGGTAGGCGCTTTTCAGCGTGTTCATTATTGGCAATGTTTGGATTGATATAGTTGATATATAAATCTTTGAGCAGTGTTGCTGAAGCTTGAATGAGTTGTGAGTCGATAGTCGACATAATCGCCGCCATTGGGCCTGCCAAGAACACACCGGCTACAACAGGTGGTAATACGGTTACCATAAGGGTTGGCATGATCTGATCGGGGCTAGCGATATCAGGCACGATAGCACGGCCTAATGCGCCTGCTAAGTGCATCCCAAACATCAGTAGCGCTACCATGATGGTACTGAGTACCATGCCTTTATGCAGTGAATTACTGTCTTTATAAGACATACAACGTACCGCAGCATGCGGCAAACCGATGACACCAAAACAGACCAAAATCCAAAAACTCAACATAAAGGGCTGACTCAGGAAATGATTTGGACCGTAAGGGGTAATTAACGCCGGATCAATATCGTGAAGCTTGGTGACTAATGCGCCGATACTTCCGCCCGCATGCACGATCCCAACCAGTAACGCAATGGTACCGATGATCATCATCAAGCCCTGTAAAGTATCAGTCATCACAACAGCACGAAAGCCACCAATTGTCGTGTATAGGCCTACGGTGATCGCAAAGATCATTAAGCCATGCATATACGATAGGCCTGTTACGGTTTGGAGCAGACGCGCACCACCGACAAACTGTACGACCATGGTGCCAAAGAAGGCGATCAGTAATGACAGTGAAGCAAAAATGACAACGCCACGGTTTTTATAGCGAGCATAAAGGATGTCATTAAGGGTTAATGCGTTATGACGTCTCGCTTCGATGGCAAATTTCTTACCGAGTACACCAAGGGTCAGCCATGCTGCGGGTAACTGGATCATCGCAAGTAATACCCAGCCTAAGCCCATTTTATAGGCAGCCCCTGGACCACCAATAAAGGTGCTGGCGCTGGCGTAAGTGGCTGCAAGGGTCATCGCAAGGACAAAGCCGCCCATGCTACGCCCACCGACTAGGTACTCGGTAAGAAAGTTTCCTTTGCTTTGAAAGCGTCGGGTGTAAAGTGCCATCGCAAAGACTGCGGCAAGGTACAGTACGATAGGAATAATGAGTTGGCTATTCATGGGGGTCTTCGTGGTTAATATCTAAAGGAAGATCTCGGTAGACGACTTTGACCATGACACCGCACATGACGGTAAAAATGATCGGGCCGACAATGCATGACATCAAGAACCAGAGTGGAAAGCCAAAATATAGGGTTGGCATGCTTAGATCACCGATGGCGGGCGCTAAGCCGTAGGCGGATAGGTACCACCAAAGAAAATAAGCTAACGCTAGTCCTATCGCCCAGAGTGCCTCTTTATGGGCTTGGCGATAGCGTGCTGAGAGCGTTTTCATGCTGTATCTCCAGTTGTTATCAAGTGTTTTCCTACTCAATACAGTGTAGTAACTAGTAGGGTTGGTCAAAAAGGTGGGCTATTGTGGCAAAAGATACTGTGTTATGCCATGTGAACCGATCAATCGAGGTGAATTGAGATTGGGTATAAACAAAAAAGACTACCCGAAGGTAGCCTTTTATCGTCAAGCAAGTGCGCTTATTGCAGACCGAGTTTCTTCTCAAGGTAGTGGATGTTTGCGCCACCTTTTTGGAAGTTCTCGTCAGCCATAATATCTTGCTGAAGCGGAACGTTGGTTTTAATGCCGTCGATGATCATTTCGCTCAATGCATTACGCATACGAGAAATAGCGACATCACGATTTTCACCGTATGCAATTAACTTACCGATCATTGAATCGTAGTAAGGCGGTACTGTGTAACCTGAATAGATGTGTGATTCCCAACGGATACCCATACCACCTGGCGCATGGAAACGCTCGATAGTACCTGGGCAAGGTAGGAAACGCTCTGGATCTTCAGCATTAATACGACACTCGATAGCATGGCCACGAATTTGAATATCGCTTTGGCTAAATGACAGAGGTTGACCTGCGGCAATACGTAGCTGCTCTTTGATCAAGTCAACGCCTGTTACCATTTCGGTTACTGGGTGCTCAACCTGAATACGGGTGTTCATTTCAATGAAGTAGAACTCACCGTTTTCGTAAAGGAATTCGAATGTACCTGCGCCACGGTAATTGATTTCTAAACATGCACGAGTACAACGCTCACCGATGTACTTACGCATTTCTTCGGTAATGCCCGGTGCTGGTGCTTCTTCAACCACTTTCTGGTGACGACGCTGCATCGAACAGTCACGTTCACCTAAGTGAATCGCGCCACCTTGACCATCAGCTAAGACTTGAACTTCAATGTGACGTGGGTTTTCAAGGTATTTCTCCATGTAAACCATGTCGTTATTGAAACAAGATTTTGCTTCAGCACGGGTCATTGCGATCGCTTCAGTCAATTCATTTTCTGAACGAACCACACGCATACCACGACCACCGCCGCCACCAGAGGCTTTGATGATCACAGGATAACCGATACGTTTAGCAAAAGATTTGTTCTTTGCTTCATCGTCATCAAGTGGGCCGTCAGAGCCAGGTACACAAGGTACGCCAGCTTTTTTCATTGCCGTAATAGCAGAAACTTTATCGCCCATTAGACGAATAGTGTCAGCTTTTGGACCTACGAAAATAAAGCCTGAACGCTCAACTTGTTCTGCGAAGTCAGCATTTTCAGAAAGGAAACCGTAGCCTGGGTGGATAGCGACTGCCCCTGTAATTTCAGCGGCACTGATAATACGAGGAATATTTAAGTAACTATCGATACCGCGTGCAGGACCAATACATACTGACTCGTCAGCAAGTAGAACGTGCTTAAGATCGCGGTCAGCGGTTGAGTGAACCGCAACCGTTTTAATCCCTAGCTCTTTACAAGCGCGCAAGATACGAAGTGCAATTTCACCTCGGTTTGCAATTACTAATTTATCTAACATAGCCAGAGCCTCGATTACTCGATGATGATAAGAGGCTGATCGAATTCAATCGCATCGCCGTCTTCTGCAAGAATAGCGACAACTTTACCGGCTTTGTCAGCTTGGATTTGGTTCATCATTTTCATCGCTTCAACGATACATAGTGTGTCGCCGATATTCACCGATTGACCAACTTCAACAAATGATTTTGCTTCAGGGCTTGGAGAGCGGTAGAAAGTACCAACCATAGGTGAAAGCACAGAGTGACCTGATGCAACAGGTGCTGGTGCTTCAGTTGCAGCTACAGGTGCTGCTGCTGCTGCTGGCGCTTCTACCGATGCAGTTGGCATAGGCTGTTGTGCCATTGGCGCTGCCATGTATTGTTGTGGCATTGCTGTTGCTGGAACGCTACGGCTGATGCGTACTGATTCTTCACCTTCAGAGATTTCTAGCTCAGCGATGCCTGATTCTTCTACAAGCTCAATTAGCTTCTTGATTTTACGAATATCCATTTATATTTCTCTTTTTATATTGTTCAGTTAGCTATCTGCATGCAGACGACGTACCGCTGCATTCAGGGCGAATTCATAGCCGTCAGGGCCTAAGCCACAAATCACGCCTACTGCTTTATCGGATAAGTAAGAATGATGACGGAAAGGTTCACGAGCGTGGACATTAGATAAATGCACTTCAATAAACGGAATGGCGACGCCGAGTAAGGCATCACGAAGGGCTACACTCGTATGAGTAAAAGCAGCAGGATTGATAATGATGAAATCGACCTTGCCATAAGCTTGATGGATTGCATCAATTAACACATGTTCCGCGTTGGATTGAATATGCTCTAATGCCACACCTAATTGGGTAGCTTTAGCAGTGAGCCCATCAACCACTTGAGTTAATGTTTGATGGCCATAATGGCCCGGCTCTCGTAGACCTAGTAAGTTAAGATTAGGTCCATTTATTAATAAAATTCGTTTAACGGTCGACATCTTGACGTATTTTCACTTGTTTATGAGGTTAAACTCTAACAACTTGCAGACTTATGCAATTTTGTTTCCGTGTGTCCGTTTTTTTACTGCTAAACGTTCATTGTTGAGCAATTATAGTGAATTCACCGCAAATCGCAGCAAAATACTGGTCTAATCACCACTTTTTTGTGCGAACACGTGTAAGCCTTAGTGAGGAGTGTCGTTACTATTAGAGGTTTTATCTTACGACAAGTTCACTCTACTAAGTGTAAGAATTTAGTAATAATTATGACTAAATTCGAACCATACCCACAAGATGAAAAACGGTAAAGTTTAGTCGATAATATTTGACGAATAAATCAACAATCAAGCTGTTGATTTATTCAGCATTGCGATCAAAGTGGCGTATTTTAGGCTGAGAATGCTGGTAGTTAGCTGAATTGAATGAAGATAAGGATGGCGAGAAAATAAAAAAGACCGCAATTGAGCGGCCTTTGTATATTGATAAAAAAGTTGAATTACATCACTTTTTGTTTTTCTTCAATGAGTCGATCAACGACGGTTGGATCAGCAAGGGTTGAAGTATCACCTAAGGTTGAGGTATCTCCAGTTGCTATCTTACGAAGAATTCGGCGCATGATCTTACCTGAACGGGTCTTCGGTAATGCATCTGTCCAGTGTAAGAAGTCTGGTGTAGCGATAGGACCGATTTCCTTACGTACCCAGTTTTTCACTTCTTTATGCAGTTCTGCACTTGGGATTTCACCATCGTTTAGGGTGATATAGGCGTAAATTGCTTGGCCCTTTATCTCATGTGGTACACCCACAATCGCCGCTTCTGCAATCTTATCGAAAGCAACGAGTGCAGATTCAATTTCAGCCGTCCCCATACGGTGACCTGAAATATTTAATACGTCATCGACACGACCTGTGATCCAGTAATAACCGTCTTCATCACGACGTGCGCCGTCACCGGTGAAGTACATGCCTTTAAAGGTAGAGAAATAGGTTTGTTCAAAACGTTCGTGATCGCCCCAAAGCGTACGCATTTGACCTGGCCATGAATCGGTCATGACTAAGTTACCGTCAGTCGCGCCTTCAAGGATATTACCGACGTTATCAACCAGTGCTGGTTGTACACCAAAGAATGGACGGGTTGCAGAGCCTGGTTTTAGTGCGGTAGCACCCGGTAGTGGGGTAATTAAGATCCCGCCTGTTTCTGTTTGCCACCATGTATCCACGATTGGGCAACGTTTGTCGCCAATTGTACGGTGATACCATTCCCATGCTTCAGGGTTAATGGGTTCGCCGACAGAGCCCATGATACGCAATGATGAACGGTTAGTACCTTGAATTGCTTCATCGCCTTTTGCCATCAGAGCACGAATCGCGGTCGGTGCTGTGTATAAAATGCTGACTTGGTGCTTATCCACCACTTCGCTCATGCGACTGGTTGATGGGTAGGTTGGCACGCCTTCAAATAATACCGTGGTTGCGCCATTAGCTAGAGGTCCGTATACCAAGTAACTGTGACCTGTGATCCAACCCACATCAGCAGTACACCAGTACACATCACCTTCTTGGTAATCAAATACATATTTAAACGTCATCGTGGCGTAAACCAGATAGCCACCTGTAGTGTGAAGTACACCTTTAGGCTTACCTGTTGAGCCTGACGTATAAAGAATAAACAGAGGATCTTCAGCGTTCATTGGCTCAGGAGCACAGTGAGCCGAAGCCACTGCTGTTGCTTCATGCCACCATACATCGCGATCATCATTCCAAGCAACTTCACCGCCTGTACGTTTAAAGACAACCACTTTTTCAACCGTCGTTACTTCAGGGTTGACTAGCGCGTCATCGACATTTTTCTTAAGGGGAACGGCACGACCACCACGTACGCCTTCATCAGCAGTCACAACTACTTTTGCATTTGAATCGATAATACGTCCAGCCAAGGCTTCCGGAGAGAAACCGCCAAAGACGATAGTGTGCACCGCACCAATACGGGTACAAGCGAGCATTGCAATTGCCGCTTCGGCAACCATTGGCATGTAAAGACACACTACGTCACCTTTACGTACACCTTGGCTCTTCAGGGCGTTAGCAAACTGACAGACTTCTTGATGTAATTCATTGTAGGTTAGGGTGGCGTCATCATTAGGATCATCACCTTCCCAAATAATTGCTGCTTGATCGCCTTTGGTCGCGAGGTGGCGGTCAATACAGTTAGCAGAGACATTAAGCTCACCGTCTTCAAACCATTTAATGCTGACGTGGCCGGTATCAAATGAGGTGTTTTTAACTTTAGTAAATGGTGTCATCCAATCAACGATTTGGCCATGTTCACGCCAAAAACCTTCAGGGTTAATCACTGATTGCTGATACATCTCACGGTATTGCTCTTCATTGATATGAGCTGTTTTTGCGATGGTCTCATTGACCGGATAAACGTGAACCTCACTCATCCTATTCTCCTTGAGTTCTTATACTTTATGCGCCCTGCATCCTTAGCCGATGTAATAAGGGTGAGCAAACTGACTTTTTATAGTTGTTTTGTGCTGCGTATACGTTGTGCCATTTTTTGTGTGTCTACAATTAGACTTTAGGATGAGAGAGCTGGATCAAAGGGCGTAAATGCAAGTTACATGGATTTTTCATGACAATTTGTAGATGAATATAGGAACTTGAGTGATAGCGTGAGGCGAATAAAAATTAAAAGGAGATCTCCGTCGCACTATTAGGGTAATTATGTGTTATTAGTGGGGTTAAATTGCGGACTGACATTAGTTTGAGAAGAAAACTACGTCATAATATGTTGCTTTTTTATTCACCACATTATGCGAGATCACTATGTTTACACGTTCGCCCTACAGCTGGAGCTCACAATACTTGTGGGGCTTCTTCTTCTCTTACGGTGTTTACCTGCCATTTTGGGCTATTTGGTTTAAGCATATTGGAGTGGATGATTCTGATATTGGGTTGCTGTTGGGCTTAGGTTTTACAGTTCGTTGTATTGCGAACTTAGTGATAACACCACGTATTCACAAGGTAGAGCATCTTATTCCGGCACTTAGAGGCTTTACTCTGCTAGGTCTCGTTGCCTGTATTCTTTATATTGTCGGTGGCGGGGGATTATGGGTACTAGCTGCTGTCACTATCTTATTTAATTTATCCGCAGGGCCTATCGTGCCCATCTCTGATGCGATCGTGAATCATTATGCTAAAGGAGGGCTAGTGGATTACGGTCGTACTCGGCTTTGGGGGTCAATTGCGTTTATTGCTGGCTCTACCATTGTCGGTCTACTGGCAAATCACTATGGTGCCGATATTATTCCGTGGGTGGCATTATCTGGATTAGCTTTCTCACAAATCATGGCTGCGCGTAATCCTGCGATAATGCCGGTTGATGAGGGCAGTGTAGAGCAAGTGCGCCCTGCGTTATGGGGTATTTTACGCAATAGTGTGGTGATAAAATTGCTCGTCATTGCTTCTTTATTGCAAGGTAGTCATGCTGCTTATTATGGTTTTAGCTCTATCTATTGGCAGAAAATTGGTTTTAGTGAATCAATGATTGGTTACCTATGGAGCTTCAGTGTTGCTGCAGAAGTGATGGTATTTCTGGTTAGTAAGCGCTTATTTTCTGGCTGGTCAGTAAATAATATGTTTCGCTTAGCAGCATTCGGTGTCTTGGTGCGATGGGGATTAACCGCCACTTTGACAGAGCAGTGGCTGATGTTCCCCGTTCAAGCTTTACATGGCGTAACTTTTGCTGCAGCTCACTTAGCGGCGATTCGCTATATTCAACAACAGCCGAGTAACCATTCTGTTGCGCTGCAATCGCTATATAATGCGATTCCTCTTGGGGCGGTAATGGCAATATTAACGTCGATGAGTGGATGGATGTATGGCAATTGGGGCGCGAATGTGTTTTGGATCATGGCTGCGATGGCTTTTCCGGTGTTTTTTATTCGTTTAACACCGCCCCAACAGATCGCGACGACGGAATATATAACCAGTAAAGCATAGTGATTACTAACTTCTACTTTAAAGCGCAGTCTTGATGGCTGCGCTTTTTTATTGCGATAAAGAAAAGAGAAGGCTCACTATCTTACTGAGAGAACTGTGATCAGACAGGATTGAGTAAGCTGTGACAACTTAGTTACAGTGGTGAATCAGTTTTAAAAGGATGATGTGTGATGGTACAGGGATGGATTGTTATAACCGTATCACTGGTATATCTCGGCGTACTGTTCGCGATTGCATGGTATGGCGATAAAAAAAGCCAATGGTTAGCAGGGTGGCGACCGTGGATATATAGTTTATCCATTGCGGTGTATTGTACCTCGTGGAGTTTTTTTGGCACGGTGGGACAAGCTAGCCGTGAGCTGTGGTCTTTCCTCCCCATTTATCTCGCGCCAATTATCGTATTTACTTTAGGCTGGAAAGTCTTAGCTCGGCTGATCTTTATTGCTAAGCGAGAACACATTACTTCAATAGCGGATTTCATTGCAGCCCGTTACGGAAAATCGCAAGGTTTAGCCATGCTCGTCACCGTGATCGCGGTGATAGGTATTTTGCCTTATATCGCGTTGCAGTTGCGTGGCATTACGCTGGGGCTTGAACAGATCACGCCGAATTTAGGCGAGATGTTTAATCAAGAAGGGTTAGATACTGCGTGGATAGTGTCCGGTGTATTAGCATTATTTTCTATTTTGTTTGGTACTCGGCATATTGATTCCACCGAGCACCACCGCGGTATGATGATGGCGATAGCGTTTGAGTCATTGATCAAGCTTGCAGCGTTTCTCGCGGTTGGCATTTTCGCGCTGAGTTTATTTCAAACCGCTCCTCAGCTTAATGCGCTAAGTTGGCAATCACTTACTTACACGTCACCTAATATTGGTAGTTTATTTATTCATATGCTACTTACCATGGCGGCAATTATTTGTTTGCCACGTCAATTTCATACCATTGTGGTGGAAAACCATAGCCAAGCTGATTTACATAAAGCGCGTTGGATCTTTCCTTGTTACCTGTTCTTAATGGGGATTTTTGTTATCCCCCTTGCTTTGATTGGCCAGCAATTACTACCGAATGTTTCAGCAGATACTTACGTAATTAATTTACCGTTACAGCAAGGTGCGAACGGTATTGCGCTACTTGCTTTTATCGGTGGTGCTTCAGCGGCGACAGGAATGGTGATTGTTTCAACCATCGCTTTGGCAATTATGGTATCGAATGATTTAGTGATGCCCTTAATGTTACGTCGAGTACGCATTGGGCCGCGTAATTTTTCAGCTTTTTCTGGCTTATTATTAAATGTCCGTCGGGTGTTAATTGCGGTGTTATTACTTGCAGCATGGGGCTTTTATCATGTGCTAGATAACGTTCATTCACTGTCGGCGATAGGTTTATTGTCATTTGCTGCGATTGCACAATTTGCTCCAGCGTTGCTTGGCGGTATTTACTGGCGCTTTGGTAATAAAAAAGGGGTGTATACCGGTTTAGTTGGTGGGATGACGATTTGGCTTATTACCATGATGAGCCAAACCAGCATGTTGGCAGGGGATGCGGGCAGTAATGTTTTACTGTGGTTATTAAGTCCACCACAACTGCCTATTTTACGAAGCTTGACTTCTGTTGATTGGGGCATGTTGTTGAGCTTATGCGTCAATGTCAGTTTGTTTGTCGGGATTTCATTAATAACGCGCTCGTCACTCACTGAACGTTTACAAGCGGCTTCTTTTGTTGGTGCCTCTCCTGCAGAAACAGAAGATGGAAGCTTATATCAAACCCGTGTGACGGTCGCAGAATTAGAAATGTTGGCTTCTCGTTTTGTTGGCCGTAAACGTGTTCGACATGCATTTGCTCAGTTTGCCGAGCAGCAAGATAATCGTTTAGAGCCTCAGCAACAAGCTTCTGCCAGTATGATCCGCCATACCGAAAGAGTATTGGCTGGCGTTTTTGGTGCCTCTTCAGCAAGGTTAGTGCTTACTTCTGCCTTGCAAGGAAGAAACATGCAATTAGAAGAAGTCGCAACGATTGTTGATGAGGCTTCTGAGTTGTTTGACTTTAGCCGAGGGTTATTACAAGGAGCGATTGAGCATATTAGCCAAGGTATCGCTGTGGTTGATAAACAGCTTCGGCTGGTGGCATGGAACCAACGGTATTTAGAGCTGTTTTCTTTTCCTCCCGGTTTGATCCAAGTTGGTCGCCCTATTACTGATGTGATTCGGTATAACGCTGAGCAAGGATTATGTGGCCCCGGCGATCCTGAAGCACATGTAGCTAAACGAGTTGAGCATTTACAGCGGGGAACGGCACATACGTCATCGCGAATTCGGCCTGATGGACAAGTGATAGAAGTGCAAGGTAATCCAATGCCTGGTGGTGGTTTTGTGATGAGTTTTAGTGATATTACCGCGTTTCGTCAGGTTGAAATGGCATTAAAAGAAGCCAATGAAAACCTTGAAGCGCGAGTTAAAGAGCGGACCCAACAGCTTGAGCAATTGAATCATCAATTAATGATAGCCACTCAGCAAGCGGAGCAACAAGCGCAATCCAAAAGTCGCTTTTTAGCGGCGGTGAGTCATGATTTGATGCAACCGCTCAATGCTGCGCGCCTCTTTTCTTCTTCGTTAACTGAAGTTGCTGAGGGCAAAGAAAGTGCGCGTTTAGCCACTCATATCGAAAGTGCATTAGGAGCAGCAGAAGATCTGATTGGAGATCTGTTGGATGTTTCTCGTTTAGAAGCCGGTAAATTACAAACACATATTGTACCGTTTAGAGTCAGTGATGTGCTTAATACATTATCGGCTGAATTTGGTGCTTTAGCGCAACAACAACAGATCACCTTTGATGTGGTATGCAGTGATGCGGTGATCATCTCAGATGCCAAGCTCTTACGCCGTGCTTTGCAAAATTTCTTAACCAATGCTTTTCGTTATAACCCTTGCGGTAAAGTGTTGTTAGGTGTGAGGCGTCGAGGCCTGCGTTTGCAGATTGAGGTTTGGGACAATGGACCGGGGATCCCGATAGAAAAGCAGACCAATATCTTTGATGAATTTACCCGTATAGAACAAACAGGGAGCGAGCATGGCTTGGGATTAGGGCTGGCGATTGCGCGTGGGATCTCACGGGTATTGGATCACCCATTAGATTTACGCTCATGGCAGGGAAAAGGCACAGTCTTTTCGTTATCAGTACCATTAGGTAATGCGTCTATGCTAGCTGCTTGTACGCAGGTATCCACAACTGAGATCAAAGCGCCATTAGCTGGGCTGAAAGTGCTGTGTGTCGATAATGAAAATGACATTTTATTAGGAATGGAAACCTTACTCACTCGCTGGGGTTGTGAGGTTAAATTAGCTGAAAATCTTGATGAAGCTATGTGTGCTCTCGAACAACAGTGGCAACCCGATGTGATCTTTAGTGATTACCATTTATCCCATCAACAAACAGGATTAGAAGTATTGCTGCAATGCCGTTCAAGGTTAGGTGATAGTTTTAAAGGGGTGGTGATTAGCGCAGATAGAATGACCGAAAATCAGGCCGCGATCCGAGGCCATGGTTTTGGATTTATCAGTAAACCAGTTAAGCCATTAAAGCTTCGCGCGGTACTGAATCAATGTTTGCCTGTAGAAGCATAATGTGAATTAGTACAAAGAAAAAGGCGGAGTCCAATGGACTCCGCAAAAGCTAGGGAAGTATAGCTAAGGAGAAGTGAGGTATTGCTTAGTGATCTTGGGCAGCGCCAGAGCCTTGAGGGAAGCGGATAGATTCCACCATCTCTTGGACATCATCAGGTACTTCGGCAGTAAACTTATTCACCACAATCGCGACAACAAAGTTTAGACACATACCAAGCGTACCGATCCCTTCTGGGCTAATACCAAAGAACCAGTTGTCAGGTGTACTTGCTGCAGGGTTAATAAATTTGAAGTAAATAATGTAAGCTGCAGTGAAAGTAATACCCGAAATCATGCCTGCTATCGCCCCTGATTTATTCATCTTCTTATAGAAGATCCCAAGAATAATGGCAGGGAAGAAAGACGCGGCGGCTAAGCCGAATGAGAAAGCAACTACTTGAGCAACAAAGCCAGGTGGATTGATTCCTAAGTAGCCCGCACCCACAATCGCTACGGCGGCACCAATACGGGCGGCGAGTAACTCTTGTTTGTCGGTCATGTTCGGTTTCAAGCCTTTTTTCAGTAAATCATGTGAAATAGAGGTGGATATCACCAGTAGTAACCCTGCAGCGGTTGATAGTGCGGCAGCTAAACCACCGGCGGCAAGCAGTGCGACAACCCAGTTAGGTAACTTAGCTAGTTCAGGGCTGGCTAATACAATGATGTCACGGTTGATCTTCATTTCATTACGATCATCGCCAGAGTAGAACATCTTGCCGTCATTATTTTTATCTTCCCACGCGACAAGGCCCGTTTTTTCCCAGTTTTTCACCCAACCAGGTGCTTGCTCGGCAGGAACCCCTTTCATGTCTGGGCCATTGATCGTATCAATCATATTGATACGGGCAAATGCGGCAACAGCTGGTGCGGTAGTGTATAAAATGGCAATAAAGACTAATGCCCAGCCAGCTGATACGCGTGCATCTTTTACTTTTGGTACAGTGAAGAAACGGATAATTACATGAGGTAGACCTGCAGTACCCACCATAAGAGCAGCACAGATGAAGAACACATCGACCATACTTTTTGAACCATCGGTGTAAGCGGTGAAGCCAAGTTCAGTTGTTAAACCATCTAGCTTTTCAAGTAGATACGTTTCAGAGCCATTGACTGTTGAGCCTAAACCAAATTGTGGAATAGGGGATCCTGTCATCATTAAAGAAGTAAAAATAGCGGGAACCATGAAGGCAAAAATTAACACACAATATTGCGCGACTTGGGTATAGGTGATCCCTTTCATACCACCCATTACTGCGTAGAAGAAGACGATCCCCATACCGATAATGATCCCCATGTTGATATCCACTTCTAAGAAACGAGCGAATACTACCCCGACTCCACGCATTTGGCCTGCTACATAAGTGAATGAAACAAAAATGGCACAGAACACAGCCACCATGCGGGCAGTTTTAGAGTAATAACGATCGCCGATAAAATCAGGTACCGTAAATTTACCGAATTTACGTAAGTAAGGTGCCAGACATAGCGCTAATAATACGTAGCCGCCAGTCCAACCCATTAAGTAGACGCCACCATCGTAACCAATGAATGAGATGATCCCTGCCATTGAAATAAATGAGGCGGCTGACATCCAGTCTGCAGCTGTTGCCATGCCGTTAGCGACAGGGTGGACACCACCGCCAGCAACATAGAACTCACTGGTTGATCCTGCACGAGCCCAAATCGCAATACCGATATAAATGGCGAATGTAATGCCGACGAGAATAAAGGTCCAAGTTTGAATATCCATGTGACGCTTCCTTAATCTTCCTGAACGTTGAATTTACGATCGAGTGCATTCATGCGATTAACATAAACAAAGATCAGAATGACAAAGGTATAAATCGCCCCTTGCTGCGAGAACCAAAAACCTAACTTAAAACCACCAATTTGAATGGTATTGAGGGCATCAACAAATAAGATCCCTGCGCCATACGAAACACCAAACCAGATTGCGAGTAGCGATCCCATGATACTGAGATTTTCTTTCCAATAGGCTTGTGCTTGCTCCTTGGATGCGAACGCCATTGTTATCTCCTTCACAATTTCAAATACGATATTTGTTGTTAATAAATTGTTACGAAAGAAACAATAGCAATGAAAGTAGATTCTATCTGTGCAACTTTAGTCGAGGGTAAAAAAGCAAAAACGCCCTGATGAGGGCGTTTTTGTGAGCGGTAAATCGCTTTTTATAATGAAGACGGCAATTATGATTAGCCAAAAGTCTAAGTTAATAGGTAGAAATCTTTTATACCCATTAAAAGATTATTGACGGCAACAGCGGCCAATATTAATCCCATGACACGGCTGATGATCGCCGCGCCTACATTACCAATGTATTGTTGGATTTTATTGGCGCCAAGTAAGAGTAATAAGGTAATCAGTAATACCGATATCATCACCAGTGTCGTAATGATTTGTTCACTGATGGCGTAGCGATTGTTATCTGTCAGCATCACGATAGCCATCATAGCGCCAGGAGATGCAATGGAGGGAATAGCAAGTGGGTAGACAGCTAAGCTGCCCAACTCTGAATGAGCGACTTCTTCTTTGCTCATTTTACATTCTTGATCGACTTTACCCTCACCAAAAATCATGGTTAAGGCAAAAAGTAGTAGAACGAGCCCGCCAGCGGCTTGAAAAGCGGGCAATGGAATTTGCATCGCTTCTAATAGTACCTGACCGACAATAACAAAAAATAATAATACACCTGTTGCAATAGCAACGGCTTTTAAAGCAACAATACGCTGTTGTTGTGCAGTTAATTGTTGGGTTTGAGAAAGGTAAACCGGGACTGAACCGATAGGATCAATCACAGCCCAAATAAGAACAAATTGAGTCACTAAGGCAGTAAGCAAACGACCCTCCATAAGCTAAGGCAATGAAATAGTGTGAGTAGCCGCTTACGAGTGTATCAAAATATTCAATTGTGATGGTTAGTCACATTTTATTTAAGGCATGATAACGTAACAAAATATTATCAGACCGATAGTGAAAGGGGCGTTATAGATCCAGCTGTTGCAACAATATAACGGCTTGGGTTCTATTTTTGACTTCAAGCTTGCGAAATATCGCGGTCATGTGTGCTTTTATCGTTGCTTCAGAAACGGTTAGCTCGTAAGCAATCTGTTTGTTGAGCAAGCCATCTGACAACATGCCTAATACTTTATATTGCTGTGGCGTTAGTGTGGCAATTTTATCTGCTAGATCTCGATAAGCGTTATTGTTATCTGCGATGTCTTCAGGAAAAAAAGGTTCACCATCGAGGACTTGATTCAGTGCAGAGATCAACGCACGCATATCACTAGATTTTGGAATAAAGCCAAATGCACCATGACTATGAACCTGACGAATGACTTTTTCTTCTTCACTGGCAGAGATCACAACAGTCGGTAGTTCTGGGTATTGTTGACGAAGTTGGATTAATCCAGACATGCCATTTGCACCAGGCATTTTGAGATCGAGTAACAGCAAATCGACATCAGGCTCTTTTTCTAACAACGCAAATAAAGAATCAAGGGAGTCTGCCTCGAGCAGGTTCGCACCGCTAATCGCCATATGGACCGATTGAAACAGGGCATTACGAAACAGAGGATGATCATCGGCAATAACGATAGTGTGCTGAGCTTCCATGGCAGTACTTTTTTTATTATTAATAAACTAACGCTAACACTTCACTGATCACTGCGCAATTTTCATACCATAAAGATCTGAAGTTGATCCTTAATCATTCACTTTAGTTGTAACTCAACACTTCTATTTTGTTAAATGTGACTGTTTTTCTGCAAATAGTTACTGGAGATGCAGTGCTTGTTGGTGCAGGTGTTCACTAAATTTACTGGCATCCATAAACCCTGTTACTCGGGCTTTCGTTGCTTGGTTACCGTTATTATCCCAGAACAATAATGTTGGGAAACCTATGACATTTAGCTGTTGCATCAACGCTAGATCTTGTGGGGTATTAGCGGTCACATTCGCTTCGAGTAAGGTGTATTTCTGTAATTGCATCGCCACGGATGGTGAAGGGAAGACTTCTTTTTTGTAGGTAATACAAGGCGCACACCAATCAGCGGTTACGTCCAGCAATACCGGTTTATGTTGGCTTGCTGCGTCTGCTAACGCTAGATCTAAATCATCAATAGATTGAATAGAGATAAAAGTAGTGGTCGAAATGAGCTGAGCTTGGCGTTCTAAATGTTTAATCGTGGTAAAGAGGAAAATAGAGCACAGACCAATAATGATCCCAAGTCCAATGCTATATAACCCTTTATATGGGATAGGGTGGCGGCAGATAAACCAGAGTGTTCCGCAAGATAACAGGATACATATAATCGTTATCGCCATGATAATCGGGTAATTAGTTAATAACATCATAGTGATAACTCTTATCTTTGGGGATGTTATTAGCTTAGCAAGAATTTCATCAATTTGTGTAAATGGATGTCAAAGTTAAGACAAAAAAAGATTGCTCGAGAGCAATCTTTTTTAAAATTGGAATGTGTATTTGGTATTACAGCAAGAAGCCGCCAACAGCAAAACCAAGTGCTACGGAAGTCGCTATCGTAACGACACCAGGGACAAAGAATGGGTGGTTAAAGACAAGGTTACCAATACGGGTGGAACCTGTGTCATCCATTTCAACGGCAGCCAATAGGGTTGGGTAAGTAGGCAGAACGAACAATGCACTCACTGCTGCAAATGAAGCAATCATAGTTAGCGGTGCGACGCCAATCGCCAATGCTGCTGGCATCAGTGCAACAGTTGTTGCGCCCTGAGAGTAAAGTAGCATTGATGCAAAGAATAATACCAGTGATAGCATCCATGGGTATTCACCTAATAGAGAACCAGCAACTTCCTTGATACCATCAACGTGGGCGTTAACAAATGTTGAACCTAACCATGCCACACCTAATACACAGATACAGGCAGTCATACCTGAACGGAACGTCGGCGCAGAAGCAATTTTTGATGCGTCAATCTTACATAACCAAACGGTAGCTGCAGCTGCTGTTAGCATTACCGACATGATTGCTTCGTTACGACCTAGAGTTGGGTTGTCAATTAAGCCAATAGAGTGCGAAATAGCAGCGGCGTAGCAAACGACAAAGATAATCGCGACTAAAAAGATGTAAGTTGCCCGTTTTGCTTGAGGTTTAATTTCGCGACGGCTTGTATTATCAGCCGTTACTAGACCTTTTGCTAGGCGTTCTTGATAAATAGGATCATCTTTTAGCTCACACCCCATAAAATTGGCAACAAAAGCGCCAACCATACAAGCAATGAATGTTGTAGGGATACAGATTGCCAGTAGTGTTACGTAGCTTACGCCGATAGGTTCTAAAATACCGGAGAAAGCAACAACGGCCGCAGATATTGGGGATGCAGTAATTGCAATTTGTGAGGCAATAACGGCAATAGAAAGAGGGCGAGATGGGCGAATACCTTGGCCTTTAGCCACTTCTGCAATAACCGGTAAGGTTGAAAATGCGGTATGTCCAGTACCTGCCATTACCGTCATTAAGTAGGTCACGATTGGCGCATAGAAAGTAATGCGCTTTGGATTTTTACGCAGAAAATCTTCTGCAAGTTGTACCAGCCAGTCCATACCGCCCGCGACTTGCATGGCGGCAATGGCAGTGATCACTGACATAATGATTAAGATAACATCGACAGGGATAAATGATTGGCTGGTAGGCACACCTAACACTAGCGATAAAACAATAACGCCTGCACCACCGGCGAAACCAATCCCGATCCCACCAATCCTTGCCCCTAAAAAGATAAAGGCAAGGACAACAAAGAGCTCTATTCCAATCATAGAATTTTTCCTGTTTAAAAGTTTAAAAAATAGAAGTTAAAAATAAAAAGTTTGAGGTAAAAACAAAAAATTTCGCAAAAAAAAGCGGATCCTCTAGTGAAAATCCGCTGTATTACTCAGGTACCGCTACGCTTAGTTATAGCGCTGTGCCTTGTATTGAGGGTGCATTAAGTTTTCGATGGAGAAGATATCATCTAATTGCTCTTCCGTCAGCAAGCCGCGCTCTAGCACCACTTCACGGACGCTCTTACCGGTTTCAGCACAGATTTTACCTACGATATCGCCTTCATGGTGACCAATGAATGGGTTTAAGTAAGTCACGATACCGATAGAGTTAAACACGTAGCTCTCACAGACATCTTGATTGACTGTGATGCCTTCGATACATTTCTCACGTAAATTAACACACGCATTTTTAAGTAAGCTGATTGATTCAAACAACGCTTGGCCAATCACAGGCTCCATGACGTTAAGTTGAAGCTGACCTGCTTCTGCTGCAAAAGTAATGGTTGTATCGTTACCAATTACTTTAAAGCAAACTTGGTTAACCACTTCTGGGATAACAGGGTTTACTTTTGCTGGCATGATAGATGAGCCTGCTTGCATTTCAGGAAGGTTGATTTCGTTCAAACCAGCACGAGGACCAGAAGACAGTAGACGTAGATCGTTACAGATCTTAGAGAGTTTCACCGCAGTACGTTTTAGCGCGCCGTGAACCATAACATAAGCGCCACAGTCAGATGTTGCTTCGATCAAGTCTTCTGCTGGGGTAACAGGTAGGCCTGTAATTTCAGCTAGACGTTGAACCGCTAGGTGTTGGTAACCTGTCGCTGCATTCAAACCAGTACCGATAGCCGTCGCACCTAGGTTGACTTCAAGCAGTAGCTGCGCGGTGTAATGCAGGTTTTTGATTTCTTCTTTTAACAACACACTATAAGCATGGAATTCTTGGCCTACCGTCATTGGTACAGCGTCTTGTAGCTGAGTACGGCCCATTTTTAAGATGCTAGCAAATTCCGTTGCTTTCACATCGAAGGCTGTCTTTAGGTACTCTAATGCTTCTAGCATGTTAATGATGCTGTTATATACCGCAACACGGAAACCAGTAGGGTAAGCACAGTTAGTCGATTGTGACTTGTTTACGTGATCGTTCGGGTTAATGATGTCATATTCACCTTTCTTTTTGCCCATAAGCTCAAGAGCAAGGTTTGCAATCACTTCATTGGTGTTCATGTTGACAGATGTGCCAGCGCCGCCTTGGTATACATCAGAAGGGAATTGATCCATACAACGGCCTGTTTCTAAAATAAGATCACAAGCTTGCTCGATGTAGTTACCGACTTCTGAAGGGATCGCACCCAGTTCTTTGTTCGCCATCGCTGCAGCTTTTTTGGTGAAAACCATGCCGCGAACAAACTCAGGTACGTCTGAGATGGTGGTATTAGAGATATTAAAGTTTTCGATTGCACGTAGAGTGTGAATACCCCAATACGCGTCTGCTGGAACGTGACGCTCACCAAGAAGATCTTCTTCGATTCGAGTTGCAACATTCAGTGCTGCTTCGTTATTTTTTTCAAGATCAATCATCTGAGACATAATATAGCCCTTTGGGAATCTTTTAATAAAATCAATGATTAAGCCAACTGTCTAAGCAAAGGGTCCGTTTTGCTAAGTTGAAGCAAGATGATCGTACCTGACATCTTAATTGATGCTGATGATACTCCCCTGATTGGCTAAAAACATAATCCAGATCACTTTTTACGTGAGCCTGAAAATATTTGCACAGAAACGCGATCCTACTCACAAAAGTTGTTAACAGGAGGGGTGGCTTATTTATCTAAAAATGAAAAGAAATAACAAAATATGAACAAGTTGTTTGAGGGGAAATGTGTATTTAAGGTTTAGTGCAAAAAGAACTGTTGAATTATTTGTTAACGATTTTTTATCTTAGGCGACACGGTATTTAGCGTTTAAACATGTAATACTATATTGAGTCATTCAGCGTTTTGAATACCGATACGTTATAAAAAAGAGGTTAGGTGTGTTTGCAATATTAATGCTGCTTTTTATCGCCGTTCCAATGATTGAAATTGGTCTATTTATTCAGGTCGGTGGCTTTTTAGGTTTTTGGCCGACCATGATGCTAGTGTTTATTACTGCCGTGGTTGGGGCTTCTTTGGTACGTAGCCAAGGATTAGCGACATTAATGTCTGTACAAACAAAGATGCAGCAAGGGCAAATGCCAGCACAAGAAATTGTTGAAGGTGTACTGTTAGCCGTTGCTGGAGTGTTATTGCTTACGCCTGGATTTATGACAGATGCATTAGGCATGTGTATTTTACTGCCGCCTATTCGTGCCAAAATTGCACAGCAATTAATGCAGCGCGTAAAAGTGCAGAGCAACTTTAATCAGTTTGGTGGCGGTTTTAGCTCAGGGTTTGATGGGCAATCAACTGGGCCGTTTAGTCATAAAAATGACAATGGTGATGTTTTCGATGGTGAATTTGAACGTAAAGATGATCAAAATAACAACCATCAAAACCCACGTTTAAAGTAGGTCTTTAAACGTAGTATATAAAAAGTTATTAATAAAAAAGGCAGCGTTAGCTGCCTTTTTTATATTTACACTATTCATATTTTAGAGGGGATAACGAGCGAAGATAAGGTCGTTTTTCGTAATCGCCGCGCATACAAATAAGCACAAATACCACCAATAACATTGGCAATGGAGATGCCGATAAAGAGCCCTTTCGTACCATAGTACAAGCTGCCTACCCAAGCGCTTGGTAGCAGAAAACCAAATAAACGTAACAGGTTCCAAATCAGTGCGTTGACGGTTTTATGTAATGCATTGAGCGCGCTAATGAGTAGCATACATACTGCTTGTAAACCATAACTAGCTGGTACGACTAATAAATAATGCCACAGTTGATGTTGTACTGTGGCATCACGAGAAAACAGTGAAGCTAATGGCACACTGAGTGGCACCATGGCGATAAAAATCAACAGTTGGAATAAAATCGCAAAATGCATGGCAGTAAAAAGCGCCTTAAAAGCCCGTTCCGGTTTATTGGCGCCAAGGTTTTGCGCCATAAACGGCATTAATGCTGAGCCCAATGCCATCATCCCTATCACTAAAATTGATTCAATACGCATCGCGGCACCGAATGCGGCAACTGATGCGGTACCTTGCGCGGCAAGCAATGACATTAATAGAGCGCTCGATAATGGATTGAGTGCGTTTGATAATCCAGCAGGCGCGCCAATATGTAAAATCTGCTGCCAATCAGATTTTAATTTTAGGAGGACTGGCATTGTGAGTAATTTTTCACGGCGATGGAGCAAATACAATGATGCGGTTAATGCTACAGCCCAACTGATCCCGCTTGAGATAGCAGCGCCTTTCACTCCTAATTCTGGAAACGGGCCGTAACCAAAGATCAATAAAGGATCGAGGATACCGTTAATTAAACCAGCTATGATCATAATTTTAGCTGGGCTTTTGGCATCGCCTGTTGCGCGTATTGCACTGTTACCCGTCATAGGGATCACCAATAAGGGGATTGCGATGTACCACACAGTCATATATTCGTGGATGATTGGCAGTAAATCCGCACTGGCGCCCATTAAGGAAAAGAGTGGATCTATCGTTAGCCAACCAACGGTTGAACCTAACACCATTAAAATAACGGCAAGCAATAAACCATGTGTGGTGAGCCTTGCTGCACTTTTGGTATCACCACTTCCGAGTAAACGTCCAATGCTGGTGGAGATCCCAACACTCATGCCCATGGTGATACAGTTCAGACCAAAGGTAACGGGAAATGTAAAACTGACCGCGGCTAATGCATTGGTGCCAAGTAGTGAGATAAAAAATGTATCAACCAGATTAAACATTAAAATAGCAATCATACCGAATACCATTGGTACAGCTAAACGGCGTAATGCATCTGGGATCGGATCGGATAATAAGCCGTATTTATCAGGCTTGTTGTTGGTTTCCATGGCGGTCTCATTGTAAGGATGCTTGCATACCCTAATGCAAAGAATGTGATCGGGCAAAAGTTCTCAAATAAATAATGAAAAAAAATTGGTCTACACCTTGGGTTCTCTCATATTAGACCCAACATGATTAGATAATAGAAAAGTCGCCAAACATCAGTTTGTGTGTACATTCATGTATGGAAATTACCAATTATCAGGAGAGACGACCGATGAATATTCGTCCTTTACACGACCGTGTTATCGTTGAGCGCCAAGAAGTTGAATCTAAGTCTGCTGGCGGCATTGTATTAACAGGTTCTGCGGCTGAAAAATCAACACGCGGCAAAGTACTTGCAGTAGGCAAAGGTCGTATTTTAGAAAACGGTTCTGTTCAGCCACTTGACGTTAAAGTTGGCGACACTGTTATCTTTGCTGAAGGCTACGGCACTAAGACTGAAAAGATCGATGGCAAAGAAGTTCTAATCATGTCTGAAAATGACATCATGGCAATCGTTGAATAATCCGATCACATCGAATTAAAAATTAAGAAAGGAAACGCAAGATGGCTGCTAAAGACGTTAAATTTGGTAACGACGCACGAATTAAAATGCTAGAAGGTGTCAACATTCTAGCTGACGCAGTAAAAGTAACATTAGGTCCTAAAGGCCGTAACGTTGTACTAGACAAATCATTTGGTGCACCAACGATTACTAAAGATGGTGTTTCTGTTGCGCGTGAAATTGAACTGGAAGATAAATTCCAGAACATGGGCGCACAAATGGTGAAAGAAGTTGCATCACAAGCTAACGATGCGGCGGGTGACGGCACAACAACAGCAACAGTACTTGCACAAGCGATCATCGCTGAAGGTCTAAAAGCAGTCGCTGCGGGTATGAACCCTATGGATCTTAAGCGCGGTATCGACAAAGCGGTTATTGCTGCGGTTGAAGAGCTAAAAGCGCTATCTGTTCCATGTGCTGATACAAAAGCTATCGCACAAGTAGGTACAATCTCTGCGAACTCTGATGCAACTGTGGGTAACCTAATTGCTGAAGCGATGGAAAAAGTAGGCCGTGATGGCGTTATCACCGTTGAAGAAGGCCAAGCACTTCAAGACGAACTAGACGTTGTTGAAGGTATGCAGTTTGACCGTGGCTACCTATCTCCATACTTCATCAACAACCAAGAAGCGGGTTCTGTTGATTTAGAAAGCCCATTCATCCTATTGGTTGATAAGAAAGTATCAAATATCCGTGAACTTCTTCCTGCATTAGAAGGCGTTGCTAAAGCATCTCGTCCTCTACTTATCATCGCAGAAGACGTTGAAGGTGAAGCGCTAGCAACATTAGTTGTGAACAACATGCGTGGCATCGTGAAAGTGGCCGCTGTTAAAGCACCTGGTTTCGGTGACCGTCGTAAAGCAATGCTTCAAGATATCGCAGTACTAACAGCAGGTACCGTGATTTCTGAAGAGATCGGTCTTGAGCTAGAAAAAGTTCAGCTAGAAGATCTTGGTCAAGCTAAGCGTGTAACTATCACGAAAGAAAACACAACAATCATCGACGGTTCTGGTGAAGAAGCGATGATTCAAGGTCGTGTTGCACAAATTCGTCAACAAATTGAAGATGCAACATCTGACTACGACAAAGAAAAACTTCAAGAGCGTGTCGCTAAACTTGCTGGCGGCGTAGCGGTTATCAAAGTTGGCGCAGCAACTGAAGTTGAAATGAAAGAGAAGAAAGACCGCGTAGAAGATGCACTACACGCAACTCGCGCAGCGGTTGAAGAAGGCGTTGTTGCAGGTGGTGGTGTTGCACTTATCCGCGCAGCATCTAAAGTTGCAGGCCTTACTGGCGACAACGAAGAGCAAAACGTGGGTATCCGTGTAGCACTTCGTGCAATGGAAGCACCTATCCGTCAAATCACGAAGAACGCAGGTGATGAAGAATCTGTTGTTGCTAATAATGTACGTGCAGGTGAAGCGAACTACGGTTATAACGCAGCAACTGGCGAGTACGGTGATATGATTGAAATGGGTATCCTAGACCCAACAAAAGTAACTCGTTCAGCACTTCAGTTCGCAGCATCTGTTGCTGGTCTTATGATCACGACAGAAGCAATGATTACTGACAAAGCGACTGATACTCCTGCAATGCCTGATATGGGCGGCATGGGTGGTATGGGTGGCATGGGCGGTATGATGTAACCCATTAATAACAGTAGAGATTTTTCTCTTAGTTATTTGAAAAGCCGAGCATGATGCTCGGCTTTTTTATTGCCTGATAAATATAGAACCAATATACGTAACATTGTTTTTATTGTTGTACATAGTTTGTCGGGAATATTCCTAAAAAAGCTGCACAAAAATAAAGTTATTTTAAAACAATGAGTTATGTAAGTGTTACGATGTGTTAGCTTATACCGTTGAAAGTGTACACCTATTTGCTGTTCTTGTTATGTAAAGGTGTTCATTTTGTCCTGCTGTTCTCTCTAATAGACTCAGATAAAAATAAGACGTGATTATTATAATCAAACATGTAATCAGAAAAAGTTATGTACAGTATTATATCTAAAAAACACCAATAACTACCTCTTAATTCATAAACATATAAAAGTTTATATTTCTAGCTTTTTAAGCAAATTGTGGTTTTGTGTTTTTATTGTTTATAAACTTAATTAAGCTACTTAATTGCCATTAATATATTAGAGCATGTTTTTTGTGAAATAAGATTAAAAATGCGTTCAATAAGTATTGGTTTAATAATACTTAATCAAACTATCGACTTTGACGTGGTCGATAAATATGATTTTTCTAGTATATTAACCTCTATGAACTATTGCTCATCTAGAAAAAAGCCCCAAAAGCTGTACGTTGTTTTTGTTGTTTTATTTCAATGAGTTATGTGGAAATTAAAAGGCGCTATAAATGCGACTGTATTTGAGCATAAAAAAGCTGTAACTTTTACATTTAGCTGTACAGGTTAGTTCGGAGAGGAGATTTTGATGTCTGATAGGGCTGGAAACGATGGTGTTTAGTTATAAAAACGCCCCTGTATTGACAGAGGCGTAGTGAATATCAAAAAGGGAGTCTATTAGCTCTCGCTAGGCAGGTTATCCTGATTTAATGAGACCCACGCAGCCATAAAGCAAATAATGAACGACTGGATGAAACCACGTAAATCGATATCACCTTGAACTAATACATCATCGGCGTTAGTTTCCATGTTAAAAGATACGGTACGATCCTTTATGCTGAAGAATACACGACCAACCAGTACTAAGTTCTCACCATTATCGTCTGGGTTGTAAACCATACCTGCACCAATTTGATCGTGTTCAGTGATAGGTAAAGCGCTAAACGCTAACTTTTCAGCCCCTTCAAAGCCAAAGCCTGCGTAATGCTTACTTGGATCTTCTTGTTGTAATAACTGAGAAAGCATCTCTGTATAAGTCTCTAGGGCTTCTTCCGGTACATCTTTAGTATTTACCTGTCCCATGTCAAAAGGCTTTTCATCTTCAATCATAGCAACGTTATAGGTAAAGTCTGTCATCGTTAATCCTTTGATTTTTAATATCATCATCATTATATAACGTACTACGTTAACGTAATTTTGAACGGTCTGATAGTGTTAATCTCATCAGTGATTAGTGGATGTTTTAACGATCACATTTATAGGAATGTGATGATATATTGTTCCAAACTTTGCTTTTTTCAGTGAAGAGGTAAGCTGTTACTTACTAACTATATTAATAATAAATAAGGCATAAAGAACCTGGCGGTATTAAAGTTTTAGTTTGCTGAGGAAAAAGCTTAAAAAGCTGTACAGAATTAATTTGTTTATAATCAATAAGTTAGGCTGGCATTCTGAGGTTTTTACTTGTGGGTGTTTTTGTTCTGCTTTTTGCTGTATTTTAAGTGAAAAGCTGATCTTTATTTTAGTTCATAATTGCCGTTGTTATGAAATATAACAACGGCGAGTTCAACTTATTGATTTAATTGAAACCTTTTGCTCTTGTTGGCATTTTTTTCAATATATTCGATGATCATACCAGCAATATCTTTACCTGTTGCCGCTTCAATGCCTTCAAGGCCTGGTGATGAGTTGACTTCCATGATTAATGGACCACGGTTAGAACGCAGTAAATCTACACCTGCCACGCTTAATCCCATTGCTTTCGCTGCTGCAATCGCCGTTTTACGCTCTTCTGGTGTAATACGGATCAGTGATGCACTCCCACCACGGTGTAGGTTTGAGCGGAACTCACCTTCAGCTGCTTGGCGCTTCATTGAAGCAATGACTTTATCGCCAATAACAAAACAACGGATGTCGGCGCCACCGGCTTCTTTAATATATTCCTGAACCATAATATTGGCTTTTAAGCCCATAAAAGCCTCAATCACACTCTCTGCTGCTTTTTGAGTTTCAGCTAATACTACGCCAATCCCTTGAGTACCTTCTAATAACTTAATAACCAAAGGTGCACCACCGACCATTTTGATTAAATCAGGTACGTCATCTGGTTTACTCGCAAAGCCGGTAACAGGCATACCAACACCTTTGCGGCTTAATAACTGTAATGAACGTAGTTTGTCGCGTGAACGGGAAATAGCAATGGATTGATTGACAGGGAAGACACCCATCATTTCAAACTGACGTAATACAGAGCAGCCATAAAAGGTAATGTCTGAGCCAATACGCGGAATAATGGCATCAAAACCTGTTAAATCATTGCCCTCAAAGTGAATTGAAGGCTGCACAGAGTTGATGTTCATATAACAACGCAGTGCATTAATAATCACAGCTTCATGTCCTCGTTGCTCACAAGCTTCAACAAGGCGACGGGTGGAGTATAGGTTAGCGTTTTGCGACAAAATGCCAATTTTCATTGCGTTACTCGCGACAAATAAGAGGTGATAGTCAGCAGCGTTAAGTTTGGCGAACTTGTTAAATATATGCCGCTGTATGAGTCGCGACTATGCGCTTAAAACAATAAAAAATCGATAGCCGTAAAGATGATTTTTTTTGATTGTGTTGGATAAATTTATTTATCGAATAAGTAAAAGTAACATGATGTTCTTTTTAATGTAAGTAAAAAGAACATCATGTTACTTATGCTTAGTCATTATTTTACTGGAAAAGCTGTACGTGTTATTTTAGTTTTTAATAATCAATATGTTATGATTGGTTTACCATGTTACTTTAAGTGACTATCATGGTGCGATCACCTTTTTGGTGTAATTAATTCGAAAAGGTGTTTATTTTGTTTTTGGTGTAAAAAAAAGACGATTTAATCGTCTTTTTCGTGTTGCTGTTGGGTTTATGGCCTATTCAAGCAGTAAGTCCAGCGGTGTTTTACTTGCTCGTCCACCGACTTCTCTGGTGAGTTTAGGGACGAGATACCCTGAGACTTGGGTGATTAATCCGGCCATTAATTGACGAGCCGTTTCATCATCTACCATATAATGCGCAGCGCCTTGCACGCGGTCTAAAACGTGGAGGTAATAAGGCTGAATGCCTGCATCAAATAATGCTTCGCTAAGGTCTGTTAATGTCTTTACCGAGTCATTAATGCCTTTTAGCAGTACGCCTTGGTTAAGTAAGGTGACATTGGCTTGTTTTAGCTTCTGCATTGCTGTTTTTAGCGCATCATCGATTTCGTTGGCATGATTAATATGAGTCACCAAAATCGTTTGTAAACGCGTCTCTGCCAGTATTTGACACAAGCTATCGGTAATACGGTTAGGGATCACCACTGGTAGCCTGCTGTGGATACGTAGGCGCTTGATATGAGGTATTGCTGAAATATGCTCAACAAGCCATTGGAGCTCATGATCTTTAGCCATTAACGGGTCGCCACCGGATAAAATCACTTCATTGATTTCAGGATGGGCGGCGATGTACGCCAGGCTCTGCTGCCATTGATGCTTGTTACCTTTATTGTCGCTATATGGAAAATGACGACGGAAACAATAACGGCAGTTGACCGCACAGCCACCTTTGACTATCAGCAATACACGATTGTGGTATTTATGCAGTAACCCTGGAATATCGTTCTGCTGCTCTTCTAGGGGATCGACAGAGTAACCTTGGTGAACTTCGAATTCTTGCTCTAAGGGTAAAATTTGACGTAAAAGTGGATCATGTGGGTTGCCGATTTCCATTTTATCAACAAAGCTCAATGGAACACGTAGCGCAAACAGCTTCCTTGCGGCGAGGCCATTTTCCCATGGTGTGGGATCAATTTTGAGCAATTTGAGTAACTGAAAGGGATCAGATATCGCATTCGATAGATCATTAAGCCAGTTTTGCTCAACAGATGGCACGTTTAGGGGTATGATATGCGACATTAAATACAACTCGAAGATGTTAAGAGGATTAGAATGGCGTCTTTCAGCACCAATGAATTCCGCGGCGGAATGAAAATTATGCTAGATAATGAACCATGTGTCATTATCGAAAACGAATTTGTTAAGCCTGGTAAAGGTCAAGCGTTCAACCGCGTACGAATCCGTAAACTTATTTCTGGTAAAGTTTTAGAGAAGACTTTTAAATCAGGTGAATCAGTTGAAGCTGCGGACGTAATCGATACTGATCTTGATTACCTATACAACGATGGTGAATTCTACCACTTCATGAACAACGAAACGTTTGAGCAAATTGCTGCTGACGTTAAAGCGGTTGGTGAGAATGCTAAGTGGCTAGTTGAAAACAACACTTGTACGCTAACACTTTGGAACGGTAACCCAATTGCTGTTACTCCACCAAACTTCGTTGAGCTAGAAGTGACTGAGACAGATCCTGGTCTTAAAGGTGATACACAAGGTACTGGCGGTAAGCCTGCAACACTAAGTACGGGTGCTGTTGTTCGTGTACCTCTATTTATCGCTATCGGCGAAGTGATCAAAGTTGATACTCGTTCTGGTGAATACGTAAGCCGTGTTAAGTAATTAATCGGTTTATAAGGTCGTTATATTATTAACGATGAAAAGGTCGCGTAAGCGGCCTTTTTTGTTTCTATTTTTTGATATTGATGGAAAAAGGTAAATTAGAAACGGTTGCTATCATAAAATTTAGATAATAAAAAAGCACCGCTTGCGGTGCTTTTTGTGTTTTTGTATACAGTTTAAATCATGAATACAAAAATGATGGATAGGGCGGTGATCAAAAACGCAAATGCGTAACAAGCGATCTTACCGACCACACCTGCATGGATTTTTAAATCATGCATACCGTGGTGCAAACGGTGCATCGCATGCCACATTGGTAGCGACAGAGTTGCGATAACAAATAGCGCACCAATAAAGCTGGTTGCGAAATCTGCTGCGCGATCGTAAGTCATTGCTTCTGGGCTAATAATGCCAAGAGGAACAAGAATACCGAGTACTAAAATCGTAACCGGTGTGATCATTGCAAACCAAGTACCGCCAGCACCGAACAGACTCCACCATACTGGCTCGTCAGAACGTTTAGGATGTAAATTAACCACGACGGACTCCTTAAACTATCGCAAGAACAAACAAGGTAATAACAGCAACAACAGCCCACTGAGCAAGAATGATAATTTTCTTATCAAGCAATTTGCCTTTAATACGAATAGGCACAACTTGCGGCATCATATTGAAGTAGGTGAATGCATGAAACAAGCTACCTGCTAGGGCAAGAATATTGAGTAGAATGACCACTGGATTTGCCATGAAGTTTAGCCAGCTTTGCCATGCTTCAGGACCTTTAACTAGGCTACCTAAACCGAATGTTAAGCAGATAGTAAAAAAGATCAAAGGTAGTACTGTTGCTTCGCGGATCATGTAGAAGCGATAGAAAGCGCTGTCTTTCCACCAAGTACGCTTCATTTCACGAACGTAAGGTTTACGGTTGCTCATCCTTATGCCTCCATTGGTTTGATCATTGCAATAACGAAATCTTTAGAAGATTCCACTTTGCCTTGGTTAACAGCCGCAGCTGGATCAACACTCTTAGGACAGACTTCAGAACAGTAACCTACGAATGTACAACCCCAAGCACCGTTTTCACCATTGATAAGCGCCATACGTTCATCTTTACCATTGTCACGGCTATCAAGGTTGTAGCGATGAGCCAGAGTCAATGCTGCAGGGCCAATAAATTCAGGGTTTAAACCAAACTGAGGACACGCGGCGTAGCACAGACCACAGTTAATACAGCCTGCAAATTGCTTGTATTTCGCCATTTGCTCTGGTGTTTGTAGGTTTGTACCATCTTCAGGTGTGCGATCGTTACCAATAATGTATGGCTTAATCGCTTCAAGACGCTCAATAAATGGCGTCATATCAACAATTAAATCTTTTTCAATCGCAAAATTTGCTAATGGCTCAATTTTTACACCGTTAGGGTAGTCACGTAAAAAGCTCTTACAAGCAAGCTTTGGCACGCCATTTACCATCATGCCGCACGAGCCACAGATAGCCATACGACAAGACCAACGGTAGGATAAATCCTTATCTAGGTGGTCTTTAATGTAACCAAGCGCATCAAGAACAGACATGGTTTCATTGAACGGTACTTCGAATTGTTCTAGGTACGGTTCTGCGTCTTTTGCTGGGTCATAACGCAGAATTTCAACTGATTGAATGCGAGTCGCTGACATTATGCCTTTTCCTCTTGTTGCTCTGTGGCTGCTAGTTTTTCAGCAGAGTCTTTTGCTGCAGCTTCGTCAGCGGCAGCACCATATAGACGTGCTTTAGGTTGAGATTTGGTGATCGTTACATGGCTGTAATCGATAATTGGTGCTGCGCCATTGTTGTAAAACGCTAACGTGTGTTTTAGGTAGTTCACATCATCACGTTCAGTACAACCGTCATCTAAGCGTTGGTGTGCACCACGAGACTCTCTACGATTTATTGCTGAGTGTGCCATCGCTTCAGCCACTTCTAGGCCGTAACCAATTTCAATTGCGTATAGCAGATCGGTATTAAAGACTTTGCCTTTATCTTGAATGGAGATGCGCTTGTAACGCTCTTTTAGCTCCGCTAGCTTATCAATCGTTGCCTGCATTAAATCTTCTTGGCGATAGATACCACAACCCGCTTCCATGGTGTGACCCATTTCAGTGCGGATCTCTGCCCAGTTCTCATCACCTTCTTGTGCCATTAGGGCATCAATACGTGCTTGAACTGCATCAATTTGTGCATTGATCGATGCGTCATTCCAACCTTTGAATTCCTCGGCACGTTTAACCGCGTGCTCACCAGCAACACGACCAAATACCACGAACTCTGCTAATGAGTTAGAACCTAAACGGTTGGCGCCGTGAAGACCGACAGATGCACACTCACCCACAGCAAATAAACCTTTAATGCGAGTTTCACATTCGCCATTTGTTTCAATACCACCCATGGTGTAGTGAACAGTAGGGCGAATTGGGATCGGCTCTTTTGCAGGATCGACGTTGACATAGGCTTTTGCTAATTCACAGATGAACGGTAGACGTTCATGCAAGTATTCTTCACCAAGATGGCGTAGATCTAGGTGTACCACATCACCAAGTGGGTGCTTGATGGTGTTACCCTTTTGTTGTTCATGCCAGAAAGCCTGTGACACTTTGTCACGAGGGCCTAATTCCATGTATTTGTTCTTTGGTTGGCCGACAGGTGTTTCAGGGCCCATGCCGTAGTCTTGCAAGTAACGGTAACCGTTTTTATTTACAATGATACCGCCTTCACCACGACAGCCCTCTGTCATCAGGATCCCTGTGCCAGGAAGACCTGTTGGGTGATATTGTACGAATTCCATATCACGTAGTGGAATACCGTGACGGTACGCCATTGCCATACCATCGCCAGTTACAATGCCACCGTTAGTATTACAGTGGTAAACACGACCTGCGCCACCCGTTGCAAGGATCACTGACTTTGCTTTAATACAAATCAATTCGCCTTCAGACATGTGGATTGCAATTAGACCTTGTACTTCACCATCTTCAACTAAAAGATCAACCACAAAATATTCATCAAAACGTTTGATTTGAGAATACTTAATCGAGGTTTGGAATAAGGTGTGCAGCATGTGGAAGCCAGTCTTATCTGCAGCAAACCATGTACGTTCTACTTTCATACCACCAAAACGACGAACGTTTACTTCACCGTTTTCTTTCCGGCTCCATGGGCACCCCCACTGTTCCATCTGGATCATTTCGCGAGTGGCGTTCTCAACGAAATATTCCACAACGTCCTGTTCACATAGCCAGTCACCACCGCCAACGGTATCGTTGAAGTGATTATCTAAGCTATCTTCGTCCTTGATCACGGCAGCAGAGCCACCTTCAGCCGCAACAGTGTGCGAACGCATTGGATACACTTTTGAGATCAGTGCAATTTCTAGTTCTGGGTTAGCTTCTGCAGCAGCGATGGCAGAACGTAGGCCTGCACCACCTGCGCCGATTACAGCGATATCTGTGGTAATAGTCTTCACAGCTATCCTCCGAAGGTAAGACGGTAAAAATTGAAAAGATGCGCGTGGCGCATCTATCCTTGAAATCCTGAGCGCATTCTATGAAACCCTGTGATTAGATAAATTGATTTAGACGCAGGTTTTTACCGAAATAGTCAAAAAATGTAAGAAGATTACAAAACCTGTGATATTTGTCACAATCGATCATGTTTTTAAATTGTTATCTCTTTGTATTTATTGGTTTTTATGTTTATCAAATGTTAACTGATGTGTGGCGGTTATTTTGTTTTTATTGGAGGTGCCTTTTAACTTGATGATAAGAAAGATAAATAAAGTGATGCTTTAGTTGCGGGGATGTGGGTGTTGTAAGCTGGTGATTAAATATTAAGTTTTCATCAGAGAAAAAAAGAGAAGCTATTTTTTCATAATTTATTCATATCTTTATCAGTCATAGAGACTTTGTTGTGATCTCTTGTGGGAATCTGCGACGTTTATTGCTGAGCTCTGATAAAATGTGAGCATTAATCAATTTCATTAAAGAAGAAAGTTTATGTCTACTTGGCAACCTACTGCGTCTATTGAGCAACTCAAAAAACGCGCTCATCTGTTAGCGGTTATTCGTCAGTTTTTCGCCGCTCGTGAGGTGATGGAGGTCGATACTCCAGCCATGAGCCAAGCAACGGTGACGGATGTACACCTACATACTTTTCAAACCGAATTTGTAGGGCCTGGGTATGCTGATGGGCAAATGTTATTTTTAATGACTAGCCCTGAATTTCATATGAAACGATTACTTTCCTCGGGAAGTGGGGCGATTTATCAGATTTGCAAATCTTTTCGTAATGAAGAATCGGGTCGTTACCATAACCCCGAATTCACCATGTTAGAGTGGTACCGTCCTAACTTTGATCATCATTTGCTCATGGATGAAATGAATGACTTACTGCAGTTAGTTTTAGGTTGTGGTGCCGCTGAGAAGATGACCTACCAACAGGCGTTTATTAACCAGCTTGGCGTGTGTCCTTTAACTGGCACAATGACGGAACTTAAAGCGGCGGCTGCAAATCTTGGGCTGTCTGATATCGCTGAACCTGAAGACGATCGCGATACCTTATTACAGTTGCTATTTAGCATTGGCGTTGAAGGTAAAATTGGTCAGCATGTACCCGCTTTTGTTTATGACTTTCCTGCCTCGCAAGCGGCATTGGCGCAAATTAACCCAACTGATCCTCGTGTGGCAGAGCGCTTTGAGGTGTATTTTAAAGGCATTGAACTGGCGAATGGCTTTCATGAGTTAGCGAATGGTGATGAGCAATTACAACGTTTTGAGCAAGATAATCAAAAGCGTTTAGAGATGGGATTAAAGCCTCAACCGATTGATATGAATTTGGTTAACGCGCTACGTGCTGGTTTCCCTGACTGTGCGGGTGTCGCCTTAGGTATCGACCGGTTGATCATGTTGGCATTAGGACTTGATCACATTGAAAAAGTGACAGCCTTTCCTATTGAACGAGCATAACCGACAACATTGTTGAGACGTTACGTTTGTTATCAACGTAAAAAAGCACGGTAATTATCATTATTACCGTGCTTTTTTATTACGTAAGATAAATTTAACCGATACCTCCAAGGTGCAGATAAACATCAACAGAGGGCGGTATCAGGGCGACCACAAATTTACCTAAAACAGCTTTAATTCATTTAGATAGTCCGCAAGTAGGATTTCAAGGCGTCTTATCTTTGATGATTTAATATAGAGAATTCACACCTTAAATGCAAGTGGTTCTCATTACGTGGTTATTCAACGATAATTCGCGCGTTAATGGGTTGTACTGGTCGGTTGTTATTGCCCATGATTTGATGCAGTTTCTCGGTTTGATCTTTTGAGCTGTATTGTGGTGTTTCTAAAACAAACCAGCGAACACCTTCAGTACATGGTGGTGTCGTTAGTGAGCCATTGAATTGATAGTACTCTCGCTCGCGAGGAAGAAGATTATTCGGGCTCAGATCATCGGTGAAATCGATGGTATTACCTTTAGTTGGGATATCTTTTAGTAAAGAGCTAAGAGCATTGTTCTCACGTAAGCCGTTTTCAAACATCACTGCGATAACGGCAATGTTGCCTTTATCATCTACATTCACAAAGTGCGCTTCTAACGGGTATTGCTTACCGTTGATTAAGTTTTCAGATGGCGTATGGAAATGAATTTGCTTCAAGGTATACGTATCGCCATCCACAATCAGCTTATTATCACCACTCACGAGTGCTTCCACTGTATGCCCATTATTGGTGATATCTGTGATTTTTCCGTCATACTCAATTCGCAGTGGGGCAAGGTTTGTTTGCAGTGCAGAAGTGATGTTAATTGGGCTTTGATTTTTACCTAATCCGCACATTGGATAGCTTTCAGCCCAGTGTTCGTTGCTTTTGCCATAGCCCCAGTCAGCGGCTTGTGCAGTTAGAGACACTCCTGCAAGGAGAGAAAGAAGAACTAAAGATGCTTTTTTTATCATGTGAAAACCTTTGTTATATCGCATTTATATAGTGAAAAAGCGGCGCGTTGGTGTTGTCAGGTTAAGGACTGACATAACGGCATTTATTCTAGATAGGTATGATGGTAAGTCGAATACGAGAGAAAGGAAAATAAGATTATCTTTGTTAAGAGTTTACGGTATTGAGAGTGGAGGAAATGTCATATTCTTTAGTGCAATGATTGATCGATGATTACATGGCGTCGTCAACTCGAGCTTAGTGTTTACCGTATTGTGGATAAGAAAAAAGGGCTAATATAGCCCTTTTTTCTTTTATTTATTATTACAGATTTTGGGAGATTTGCTCTGCGTAAGGCTGACCCATACGTGTTGTTTGGAGTGGTTTCATTTGCTCTACAAAACGTACCGCATCTTTAGGGAATAAGTTGATCACCGTAGAGCCGAGCTTAAAGCGGCCCATTTCTTCACCTTTTTTCAGGCTAATTGCTGCAGTACCTGTTGCGGGGTAATCCCAACGACGTACTTCTGGGCCTGTTGGCGGTGTTACTGTTCCTGCCCACGTGGTTTCAATACTGCCCACAATCGTAGCACCAACCAGTATTTGTGCTAATGGACCAAACTCGGTATCAAAAATACACACAACACGCTCGTTACGTGCAAATAGATTAGGGACATTTTCTGCAGTTAGCGGGTTAACTGAAAACAGATCGCCGGGTACATAAATCATTTGGCGCAATATACCATCGCATGGCATGTGAACACGGTGGTAATCACTCGGTGATAAGTATAGTGTCGCGAAATCACCGCCCATAAATTCATCGGCAAGATTTTTATCACCACCTAATAGTTCACAAGCATCAAAGTAGTGACCTTTAGCTTGGAATAAACGGCCCTCTTTGATTGGACCGAGTTGGCTAACGCAAGCATCTGCTGGGTGGCTAATGATACGTGTATCTTCATTAATTGGACGCGCACCATCTTTTAGTTCACGAACAAAGAAAGCGTTAAACGTTGGGTAAGCCGTAGGATCGGGATTACGTGCTTCTGCCATATCAACATTGTATTGTTTGATGAACCAACGAATAATCGCTGTGGTGACTTTGCCGCCTTCTAATGAAGCCAGTTTGCCCACTAAACGTGTTAGCGCATGCTTTGGCGTACAATATTGCAGGCCGATTTTTATCTTATCTAGCACAATTAATCTTCCGAAAAATACCACTTAATCAATAATCTAGCTGCTTATGTCAGAGACAAAGAACAACCCGAACAGGCAATGATACCTAACTCTTAGAGGAAAGTCAGGTTATCTGCATGGGTGGCTAAGAGTTTGAGAGTCGAGTCCAAAAATGAAGAGCATCCCTAAGAGAGTATAGGTACTCTCTTTGGGAGGGGATCAGTCAGGCTTGTTGCGAGAAAATTGGCGGTTAGCAACATTTTCCGACATGCTTTCAATGATCTTATGGTAGCTATTGAAACGGTCTTGGCTAATTTCACCTTTTTCAACGGCTTCACGCAAAATACAGCCCGGATCGTTTTTATGTTTACAATCGCGGAATTTACACCCGCCAAGGTAATCACGAAATTCAACGAAAGCTTCTGTTACTTGCTCTGATTCTAAGTGCCATAAGCCAAACTCACGCACTCCTGGTGAATCAATCAGATCACCACCTTCTTCAAAGTGATATAAACGTGCTGCTGTCGTGGTATGTTGGCCTAACCCTGAGTTACTTGAAACATCACCGATATCAGCTTCAACTTCAGGCATTAAGGCATTAACCATACTTGATTTGCCCACACCCGATTGGCCAGCAAAAATACTGGTATGATCTTTTAAGTCTTGCTTTAAGCCATCTAAGCCTTCGCCTGTATCGGTACTGACAAGGCGAACGTGATAACCAATCTTCTCGTATTGTGCGAGTTTTTGTTCAACATTTTTACGCTCGTCTGCACTCAATAAATCGACTTTATTTACGACAATAAGCGGCTTAATGCCGATAGTTTCTGCGGCAATAATATAGCGGTCGATTATGTTAAGCGATAGCTCTGGTAAAATAGCTGAGACGATAACAATACGGTCAACGTTGGCTGCGACTGCTTTTACGCCATCATAATAATCAGGACGAGTCAGCATTGATTGGCGCTCATGCACTGCTTCCACCACGCCAGCAATACCTTGTAAGGCTTCAACTCCTGGACGCCAAACAACACGATCGCCAGAGACGAGACTTTGAATGCTGCGACGTAAGTTACAGCGATGAATTATGCCTGTTTCGGGATCTTCGACATCAGCATGTTGGCCGAAACGAGTGATCACCAGTCCTTCTCGCGCATTTTCTAATAATGACTCATCCCATTGGACGTCATTTTTCTCGCGAGTTAGGCGTTTATTTTGGTTTGAGCGGACGCGTCGGCTCTGACCTTTAGTTAGCTTTTTCTTTTTTGCCACAAGAATATCATTCAATTTGGTTAGCTTTCGGTATTATCATACATGGTTTAGTCACAAAATAGGCAATATCGAATGACAATCAGCGACAAGAATCTCATTTGGATCGATCTTGAAATGACAGGATTAGATCCAGAAACCCATAAAATCATTGAAATAGCGACAATTGTTACTGATCCTCAACTCAATATTTTAGCGGAAGGCCCTGTACTTGCGATCCATCAGCCTGAAGCTGAGTTGGATAAAATGGATGATTGGTGCACAAATACGCATACAAATAGTGGTTTAGTTGAGCGTATTCGTAAAAGTACCGTGACAGAGCAACAAGCGGTGGCACAAACAATTGCATTTTTAGAGCAGTGGGTTCCTAAAGGATCTTCACCTATTTGTGGTAACAGTATTGGTCAGGATCGTCGTTTCTTATACAAGCATATGCCTGAGCTTGAGCAGTACTTCCATTACCGTTATTTAGATGTCAGTACCCTAAAAGAATTAACGCGCCGATGGAAACCTGAATTATTAGATGGGCTTAATAAAAAAGGTAGTCACTTAGCACTTGATGATATTCGCGACTCAATTGATGAATTACGCTACTATCGAGAGAATATATTTACAATTTGATGGTTAAATCGGCACTTGAAAAACTTTATTCGTTTTTTTCTGCAGAAGTCTTGCATCAGTCAATTTTAGTCGTATAATGCGCAGCCTCGAAAGGAGATAACGTGTTTGTTTCCTTTCGATAAAAATCGGACGCGGGGTGGAGCAGCTTGGTAGCTCGTCGGGCTCATAACCCGAAGGTCGTTGGTTCAAATCCGGCCCCCGCAACCAATCTCTTTTAAAGAGATGTGATGCGACACTAGCTCAGCTGGTAGAGCGCAACCTTGCCAAGGTTGAGGTCACGAGTTCGAACCTCGTGTGTCGCTCCACTTTTTTACTTGGTAGAGAAGTGATATTCATGGCTACGGCGATGGATAAAA
>NZ_PYNX01000018.1:0-84152 GCF_003026755.1 Photobacterium sp. GB-50 | reverse complement strand
TGGGCAGTGACATTACCGTTACGACAGATGAAGAAGTCGCAGTGAGCGGTCAACTGTCTGCGACAGATGTTGATGGTGATAGCTTAGCCTTCACGCAAAGTTCTAACCCGACCAATGGTCAAGTGACAGTTAACACTGATGGCACGTGGACTTACACACCTAAGACTAATTTCCACGGTGAAGATAGCTTTAAGGTGGAAGTCAGTGACGGCAACGGCGGTACAGATACTATTACTGTTAATGTGACCGTGAAGCCAATCAATGATGCGCCAGTATTGGTTGATGATAACAATGATCCATTAGGCAGTGACATTACCGTTACGACAGATGAAGAAGTCGCTGTGAGCGGTCAACTGTCCGCGACCGATGTTGATGGCGATAGCTTAACCTTCACTTCATCGACGAATCCAACGAACGGTACAGTTACCGTCAACACTGATGGCTCGTGGACTTACACGCCTAAAACTAATTTCCACGGTGAAGATAGCTTTAACGTTGAAGTCAGTGACGGCAACGGCGGCACTGACACCATCACCGTGAATATCAAAGTTAATCCAATCAATGATGCGCCAGTATTGGTTGATGATAACAATGATCCACTGGGCAGTGACATTACCGTCACGACCGATGAAGAAGTCGCAGTGAGCGGTCAACTGTCCGCGACAGATGTTGATGGTGATAACTTAACCTTCACTTCATCGACCAATCCAACCAATGGCACCGTCGTCGTGAATACTGACGGTACATGGGAATACACCCCTAAGACTAATTTCCATGGTGATGATAGCTTTAAGGTGGAAGTCAGTGACGGCAACGGCGGCACCGATACCATCACTGTTAATGTGACCGTGAAGCCAATCAATGATGCGCCAGTACTGGTTGATGATAACAATGATCCACTGGGCAGTGACATTACCGTTACGACCGATGAAGAAGTGGCAGTGAGTGGTCAACTGTCAGCGACCGATGTTGATGGTGATAGCTTAACCTTCACTTCATCGACGAATCCAACGAACGGTACAGTTACTGTCAACACTGATGGCACGTGGACTTACACACCAAACAGCGACTTTAATGGTAGCGACAAATTTGATGTTATCGTCAGTGACGGCAAAGGCGGCACCGACACCATCACCGTGAATATAAAAGTTAATCCAATCAATGATGCGCCAGTATTGGTTGACGATAACAATGATCCTCTGGGTAGTGACATTACCGTTACGACCGATGAAGAAGTGGCAGTGAGCGGTCAACTGTCCGCGACAGATGTTGATGGCGATAGCTTAACCTTCACGCAAAGTTCTAATCCGACCAATGGTCAAGTGACGGTTAACACTGATGGATCGTGGACTTACACTCCTAAAACTAATTTCCACGGTGAAGATAGCTTTAACGTTGAAGTCAGTGACGGCAACGGCGGTACAGATACTATTACTGTTAATGTGACCGTGAATCCAATCAATGATGCACCAGTATTGGTTGATGACAACAATGATCCATTAGGCAGTGACATTACCGTCACGACCGATGAAGAAGTGGCAGTGAGCGGCAAACTGTCCGCGACCGATGTTGATGGTGATAACTTAACCTTCACGCAAAGTTCTAACCCGACAAATGGTCAAGTGACGGTTAACACTGACGGCACATGGACTTACACACCTAAGACTAATTTCCACGGTGATGATAGCTTTAAGGTTGAAGTCAGTGACGGCAACGGTGGCACTGACACCATCACCGTTAATGTGACCGTGAAGCCAATCAATGATGCGCCAGTACTGGTTGATGACAACAATGATCCATTAGGCAGTGATATTACCGTCACAACCGATGAAGAAGTCACCGTGAGCGGTCAACTGTCTGCGACAGATGTTGATGGTGATAGCTTAACCTTCACGCAAAGTTCTAACCCGACAAATGGTCAAGTGACGGTTAATACTGACGGCACATGGACTTACACACCAAACAATGATTTTAACGGTGAAGATAGCTTTAAGGTTGAAGTCAGTGACGGCAAGGGTGGTACTGACACCATCACTGTTAATGTAACCGTGAATCCAATCAATGATGCACCAGTATTGGTTGATGATAACAATGATCCATTAGGCAGTGACATAACCGTCACTACTGATGAAGAAGTCGCCGTGAGCGGTCAACTGTCCGCGACCGATGTTGATGGTGATAGCTTAACCTTCGCTTCATCGACGAATCCAACCAATGGCACAGTGACGGTTAACACTGACGGTACTTGGACTTACACACCTAAGACTAATTTCCACGGTGATGATAGCTTTAAGGTTGAGGTCAGTGACAGCAACGGCGGTACTGATACTATTACTGTTAATGTGACCGTGAATCCAATCAATGATGCGCCAGTATTGGTTGATGATAACAATGATCCACTGGGCAGTGACATTACCGTCACGACCGATGAAGAAGTCGCAGTGAGCGGTCAACTGTCCGCGACAGATGTTGATGGTGATAACTTAACCTTCACTTCATCGACCAATCCAACCAATGGCACCGTCGTCGTGAATACTGACGGTACATGGGAATACACCCCTAAGACTAATTTCCATGGTGATGATAGCTTTAAGGTGGAAGTCAGTGACGGCAACGGCGGCACTGACACCATCACCGTGAATATCAAAGTTAATCCAATCAATGATGCACCAGTATTGGTTGATGATAACAATGATCCACTGGGCAGTGACATTACCGTTACGACAGATGAAGAAGTCGCAGTGAGCGGCAAACTGTCTGCGACAGATGTTGATGGTGATAGCTTAACGTTCACTTCATCGACGAATCCAACGAACGGTACAGTTACCGTCAATACGGATGGTACGTGGACTTACACACCAAACAATGATTTTAACGGTGATGATAGCTTTAACGTTGAAGTCAGTGACGGCCAAGGTGGCACCGATACCATAACCGTGATTATCAAAGTTAATCCAATCAACGATGCGCCAGTATTGGTTGATGATAACAATGATCCATTAGGCAGTGACATTACCGTCACTACCGATGAAGAAGTGGCAGTGAGCGGTCAACTGTCTGCGACAGATGCTGATGGTGATAGTTTAACGTTCACATCACTGACAAATCCAACGAACGGCACAGTTACCGTCAATACGGATGGTTCATGGGAATACACACCTAAGACTAATTTCCATGGTGAAGATAACTTTAAGGTTGAAGTCAGTGACGGCAAAGGTGGCACTGATACCATCACTGTTAAACTAGACGTTGTTGCTATTGCAGATCCAATTCTTGTCACCGTGAATTTATTAGGTACTCCTGTTTACAATACTGGCGGTAAATATGAAGGTGGAAAGAACTATGTCGATTGGGAAACAGTTGTTAAAGAGTACGGTGATAAAGCAAGAACGTTAACACAGAAGGTTGATACTCCATATGAAAATACATTATCGACTGAAAGTTTAGCTTATAGAGGAATGGAGCTCAGCGATCATATTGTTATTCAATCAACTGGCGATAACATTTTGGTCGGTGAAGATGGGATTATAGGTAATTCAACGATTGATGGTAGCCCAATAACAGGTCTAGTTAACGACACATTAACTGCTGGTGCCGGTAATGATATTTTAATGGGTGAGCAAGGGGATGATTCACTATATGGTGCCGCAGGAGTTGATACAGCAGTATATGCTGGAAATTTCTCTGATTACGATATTACTAAACCTGTCGAAACCTCAGGTTCATCGATATTTTTTGAAGTAACAGATAAACGAGTAACAAGTGGCGAAAATGTATATGCACGAGAAGGCTCAGATGATCTCTACGACATTGAACGCCTTCAATTTGCTGATGGCACATACTATTGGGATGGTGGTAGTTGGATCAAAGAGCAACCAACTTATACGTATACGTTAGATATTAACGTTATGCTAACGGATACAGATGGTAGCGAGTCAATTAGCCAAATATTATTGTCAGGATTACCTAAAGATACCAAAGTAATTAGCGCGGATGGTACAACCGTTCTCGGTATTGCCAATGCTGCTGGTGAGATTGAACTAACGGGATTATGGCAAAACACGGATACGCAAGTTTCACTTCCTGGTTTACAAATTACCGTACCAGCAGAATCAGCAGATTCAATTGAGTTAACGGTAACGGCGACTGGTAAAGAAAATAGTAGTAGCAGTGAAAATTCTGGCTCTGATAGCGTGTTATTTGATGATAACATTGTCAATGGCTCGGATGTTGATAATGACCTTGTCGGTAGTACCGGTATCGATATTCTTAATGGCTTGCTAGGTAATGATAAACTTTCGAGTGGTGAGGGTAACGATACATTAAATGGCGGTGAGGGCGATGATCTTCTAATTGGTGGTCAAGGCAATGATCTTCTTAATGGCGGGATCGGTGCTGATACATTTACTTGGAGTAAAAGTGAGTCTATTAGCGATATAGATACCATTCGAGATTTTGATTTAGCGGAAGATAAATTAAACCTCAGCGATTTATTAAAAGATGCAACCGCAGAAACGTTAGATGACTTCTTATCGATTAGTCAAAATAATGATGATAGCGTTATTTCAATCAAAACGGGAAATGATCAGTCAGTAAACATTATTCTAGAAGATATCGATTCAAACAGCTTGAAAGATAAGCTTGGTGTTATCACCAATAACTTATTAAGTAATGATAATGGTGAAATCATTTTAAATACTCAGATGCTTGATAGTATTTCGATTGATAAGCCAATGACATTACCACCACAGCAAGATGATAATTAAATATGAATAGAGAAAATGGATATTCCTGTTCGTAGTAATAAAAAGTAACAAGGACGTATAATTCATGATATCCACAGCTGAAAATAAGCAGGAATATTGGAGTATTCCTGCTTCATTAAAAACAACGGATGATCCATTATTGGATAGTCTTGTTATTTTGTCTGAATATTATGGAAACCCTTGTTCTGGAGATGCGTTAATTGCAGGGCTTCCTCTTGAAAGTGCTTTAGTCACGCCTGATATATTTCCTCAGGCAGCAGCAAGAGCAGGTTTAACCGCAAAATTATTACGTAAATTGTTATCAGATATAACGCCACTTGTTTTGCCTTGTGTTTTACTTTTAAAAGATAAGCAAGCATGTATTTTAAGGGAATTAGATCAAGTAAATAACCTTGCTGTGATTCAATTTTCTGATAATGGTGGCGAATCTGAAATTTCATTAGAAGAGCTAGAAAGTTGCTATACGGGATATTGCTTCTTTATCAAGAAGCAATATCGTGGTGACCAAAGTGTTGATGTTCATCAACATGTTAGTTACGGTCACTGGTTATGGAATATGATTAAAGAAGCTAGCCCTATTTATCGAGACGTATTAATTGCTTCGATATTAGTGAATGTTTTTGCTTTAATCTCTCCCTTATTTATGATGAATGTGTACGATAAAATTGTACCTAATTTAGCATTTGAATCATTATGGGTTTTAGCCAGCGGTGCTGTCGTTGCTTTTATATTTGATTTTTTAATGCGTCATATTAGAGGGTATTTAATCGATTTAGCTGGGAAGAAAATTGATATTGTTGTTTCATCTCGTTTATTTGAAAAAGTGATTGGAATTCCATTATCAAAACGTCCATCTTCAGTTGGTGGAATGGCAAAACAATTAGGTGAATTTGATAATATTCGTGACATGTTGACGTCAGCAACGATAACGACATTAATTGATTTACCTTTTGCTTTATTATTTTTATTAGTTATTTATTTTGTTGCTGGCGACCTTGCTGTTATTCCATTAATTGCAGGCTTATTAATTATTGGTTATACATTACTGGTTCAACCTAAATTAAAAATAGCCGTTGAGGAGTCTAATAAGTTTTCAGCGTTAAAATATGGACATTTAATTGAAAGTTTAACGGCGATAGAGGCGATTAAATCAAATAGTGCAGAAGGGATGATACAACGGCACTGGCAACAGATGATCGCACATACTGCTAATTGGCAGTTAAAAGTTAAAAAAATCTCTAACTCTGTTTCGTATTTTGCCACCTTTATTACTCAGTTAACGGCTATTGGTGTTGTGGTTTTAGGCGTTTATCGTGTATCAACGGTCGATATATCCATGGGTGGGATTATCGCTGCTGTCATGCTATCAAGCCGTGTTGTTTCTCCTATGGCTCAGTTAGCAAATTTATTAACAAGAGCCAATCAAACGTCAAGTTCTCTGCGTCAATTAGATCAACTGATGCAAGAAGAAAGTGAATTTGAAGACAAAGCACATTTGATCAGTCGCCATAGAATGAAAGGAGCTATTAAGGCAGAAAATGTCCAATTTTCGTATCCGAATCAGAAAAAATGCACGATTGACTCTGCGAACTTTTCAATTAAACCGGGTGAGAAAATCGCGATTCTTGGTAAAAATGGTTCAGGTAAAACGTCATTAGCGAAGTTATTAGCGGGGCTATATTGCCCAACAGAAGGAAGTTTACGCTTTGATGGCATTGATCGTGAACAAATTCACCCCGCAGATTTGCGAAGAAATATTGGTTACATGCCACAAGATATCACGCTTATTCATGGCACTATTCGTGACAATATTATGTTTGGAACGAGACAAGTCACTGAACATCAGTTGTTGCGTGCAATTCAACTCTCAGGTGTTAGCAGCTTTACGGATAGCGATTCAGAAGGTTTAGATAAACAAGTTGGAGAGTTAGGAAACGCATTATCGAGAGGGCAGCGTCAAGCAGTCGCACTAGCTCAGGCGATATTAAATGATCCTCCAATTTTATTAATGGATGAGCCAACAGCAAGTATGGATGCACATGCAGAGAAGCGTTTTATGCATTCAATGAAGCATGTTGCCATAAATCGAACCTTGCTAATTATCACTCATAAAATGTCATTACTACCGCTTGTGGATCGCATTATCGTTGTTGATAACGGTAAGATCGTTTTAGATGATCAACGTGAAAAAGTATTGAAACAGTTACAGCAAGGTGTATCGGGAGGCCGGAATGAATAAGCCTTTTTCCGACCAAGATCAAGAGATGATGGATGATGTCTACAACGCGATGATGATTGATTCGCCAAGAAAGCATCGTTATATGGTATGGGCACTGTTTTTTATGTTGATATGTTTCTTTATTTGGGCTTTTTTTGCTCAATTGGAACTTGTCACTAGAGGCTCTGGTAAGGTTATTCCATCATCACAAGTACAAGTAATTCAAAGCTACGATGGCGGTCTGTTGCAAGCGCTATACGTGGAAGAAGGAATGACAGTTAAAAAAGGTCAACCCCTTGTACGTATTGATGATACTCGTTTTCGTTCTGATTTAGCTCAGCAAGAAGACGAAGAAGATAGCTTAAACACGAATATTGCCCGTTTTCGGAAAGAACTGAAAAGCATTGTAATTGATGACGATATTAAAGACTGGAAAGAACGGATTAAGATCAATATCGAGCCGCTTGTTTTCTCTCAAGAACTAGCACAAAAAGAGCCTGAACTCATCGCTCGCCAGCAGGATGAATATCAAGGGCGGTTAGAAGAACTTCAAAATCAATTAGCGATCCTTGCTCGTCAAATTGTTCAACAGCAACAGGAAAGTTACGCATTATCATCTCGAATTCGTACCCTGAAAAGTAGCTTAAAACTGATTAATAAAGAATTAGTAATGACAAAGCCTTTAGCGAAAAAGGGCATTGTCTCGGAAGTTGAACTGTTACAGTTAGAGCGCAAAGTCAATGAAACCAAAGGTGAACTTTCGGCACTTTATGCTGAACAACCGAAGGTAAAAGCCGCTTTAGATGAATCTATTTTAAAGCGACGTGAAGCCGTGTTGAATTATCAAAAAGATGTACGAGCTCAACTTAATGAAATGACAGCCAAACTTTCACGTTTAACCGAAGCGCAGGTTGGCTCGCAGGATAAAGTAGATAAAGCGATATTACATTCACCCGTAAATGGCACAATTAAAAGTATCAATATAACAACCATTGGTGGCGTGGTTAAACCTGGTGAAGCCATATTAGATATCGTACCAACGGAAGATAACTTATTAATTGAAGCAAAGATCCAGCCTAAAGATATTGCATTTTTACATCCTGGGTTACCGGCTGTTGTAAAAGTAACAGCGTATGACTTTACTCGTTATGGCGGGCTTGAAGGCTCTGTTGTGAATATTAGTGCAGATACCTCGCAAGATGAAGAGGGCAATAGTTATTACTTAGTAAAGGTTCGCACAACACACTCACATTTAATGAAATCAGATCAGACACCTTTGCCAATTATTCCCGGTATGTTGACATCTGTTGATGTAATTACAGGAAAAAGAACAGTTTTAGAATACATACTTAACCCGATTTTAAGAGCTAAGGAAATGGCGCTTAGAGAGCGCTAAACCATAAAAATAAGAGAAGGATATTCATTTATGCGTTATGGAATACGCGATTGTATTAAGAAGAGTTTGATTACAACAGCCATTGTTTCATCGTTATATCCAGTGTCAGCCATGAGCCAAACATTAGAGCAAGCTGTTGCGGTTACTTTAGATACTAACCCTCAGTTACAGCAGGCTTTAAGTCAATTTAAAGCACGAGAGGAGCAAGGTAATCAAGTGTTTGGTGACTATTTACCGACTGTTGATTTGACGGCGAGTTATGGTTTTAAGCAAAGCTCAACTCCTCAGAGTCGATTACAAACAGAAGATATGGTTGATTCAGAATCACCAGAAGTTGGAATTAGTATCCGACAAGTATTATTTAATGGCTTTTTAACAGGACATGAATTATCACGTTTAGATTTTGAAGCTAAAGCGGATCAACTAAAACTTTTTGCTACAGCGGAAGATATCGCGCTTTCGGTGGTAAAAGTCTACATCAATTACTTAGTAGAAGAGCAGATTGTTAAGTTAGCAGAAAACAATGTTGAAAAGCATCAGCTTTTGTTTGACCAAATAAAAGAGAAAACAGAATCTGGCTTAGGTTCAAGCGCTGATTTATCTCAAAGTAAAGGGCGTTTAGCACGTGCTAATTCTAATTTAATGTCAGCACAAAATAATCTCGCTGATGCACGAAGTGAATTTATTCGAGTGGTTAATGAATCGCCAGAGAATGTAATTGTGCCAATGGCCGATCAAGACAAACTTCCGTCATCATTAGAACAAGCGATTGAAATAGCACAAAAAAATAATCCTATATTGAAATCATCTAACAGTGATATTAATGCCGCGCGTTCAGAGAGAGAGGCTTTAAAATCTAACTATTATCCTGAAGTCACTTTGGAGCTTGGTGGTAAATGGTCAGATGAAAAGTTTGATTATGAAAATGCGCTTGAAGGGGAAGATAAAGAGTTACAGGCAGGGATTCAGTTACGTTATAACCTCTTTAATGGTGGCAAAGACACGTATCGAGTTCGTGAAGCCGCATATAGAATTGATGAAGCAAAAAGTGTTCATCAAAATACATCACGCGATGTAAGAGATGGAACAACACTCGCTTGGAATGCTAATACCTTTTTGGCTAAGCAACGAGACTTTATCCGTACACATGTTGAGGCTTCGAAAGAAACCCAATCAGCGTATGAGCAGCAATTTAAATTAGGCCAACGTTCATTATTAGACTTGTTAGATTCTGAAAACGAATTGTTTGAAGCGCGAAAAAGTTATTTACGTGCTGAGTTTGATGAGCTTGTTTCACAATACCGCATATTACATGCAACAGGGCAGCTAATCTCATCACTACGTGTAACAACGCCTGAGAACTGGAACAGTGAAGCAACTCGTCAAGGAGAGAGTGAATAATGAAAAAAAACATACTATTAAGTTCGTTAGTCATTATGTCTACAATGATTAGCGGTTGTGCTTCATCCGACGGTTCTGAATCACAAACAACGACACAGCAATACGATCTACGTGACTTAGATGGTGATGGCGTGATTGAAGCACGCGATCAATGCCCAAACAGTGTGCCAGGCTCATTTGTTAATAATGTTGGCTGTGGAAAAGAGAAAGAAATTTCTGAGCGTGTAGAGCTTAAATTAAATTTTGCTAATAATTCAGCCGTTATTAAACCCGTGTATCAGCGTGAAATAGAGGCCATTGCTAATTTTATGCATCAGTACCCTGACTCGTCTGTGACGATTGAAGGGCATTGTAGCAAGAGCGGTAGCTATGAGTTGAATATGGCACTGTCTCAGGCTCGTGCTGAAGCTGTGGTTGATATGTTGAAAGATACATTCTTTATTGACCCTAATCGTCTACAAGCAATAGGTTATGGTTACACCAAGCCTATTGATGATAGTGAAACAGAGATTGCTGCAGAGCGAAATAGACGTGTTATCGCAGCGGTATCAGGCACAGATAAAACAATTGATATGAAGTGGAATATTTATTCGGTAGATGATGAATAAGTGCCACAGATAAACAATTAACGAGCTACAGTAAAAGCCGACAGTGTGAAAGCACTGTCGGCTTTTTTATATTCATCACTTACGAATAGATTTACTCGAAGAGCTTAGTAATATCTGAGTTCGCACGAAGATACCAGTCCGTATTAGTACTACCGCCAGATACAGAGAAACTTTGAAGATCAGGGTAGGCTTCAAGTATGTTTATCCCTTCGCTAGGGTGATCCCATGTTCCATCAACTACGATAGCCCATGGAATACCGTTTGAAGTATGATAGGTATCACAGTTAATACCAGGGCAGTCGCTATCAACATAGGCAGAATCATCATGTTCAGTTGCAAAATAAGCAGTATTTGCCTTACTTGAAACGTCTGTATTTTTCAGATGAATCTCAATTGCACGGCCATCAGTTGCACGCGTACCTTCGCCATGATCAATACCTGGCGTACCAAATAGAAATGGGTTCAAAGGCATGCTGGGAACAGTCGATGATGCTAATGGCGTGATGAAAGGAATGCTTGCTTCAAATTGGAATAAATCAGCGGCATCGGAATTACACCCCGTCCATACTCTGTAAAAAGTTCCTAAGAATCCTGAACAGGTTGGGGTCGGTATTTCTGTAAGGAGATTATTTGAAATAATCGCAACCGCATCAGTTGTGCCCGATTCTAATATCTGTTTAGGGTGTAAGGTTGATCCATTAATCACTAACTTAGTTCTGTCCGCATCTACGGCAGAAACGGGAATACCATCAAATTTCACAGCGAAACCATTCGCAAAGTCTGCACCGTATGCTCTTAAATTTCCATATATATCATAGCGGAGAACATCACCCGCAGAGTTCGTTACTTTATCAACGCGGTAATATATAACGACATCATTAAAGTCGAAATCGCCTTCTTGCGGCCAGTCATCCTCATATGCCAATGTTACCCAAGAGCCTGAGGATGGGTACCAGTTATGGGTAACGGGTTGGGAATCAATCGTTACTTGGTGATCTTCTACTTCACCGTAAGAGGTCCCCCCATAAGATAATAAACCTGCATTTTTGGAAATACGAAAACGAGCCCATATTTGTCCAGTGGCTGCATCGTCAGGCACTCTAATTTTCAGAACATGACTTGCTGGTGTTGTTCCATCTCCAGCGGTTAATAACTCATCATCAATCGCATGTTCTGTTGCCTCATCAAATACACCATTATTATTCCAATCAAACCATGCATTGATAAAACCATTTGCTGAGCCACCAACAGTCACGTTAACTAAACCGTCAGAACCTTGTCTAAAGTTTGCCGGAAACGAAATACCGTCTTCATCAGCAACACTATTGGCATCATCTGAATTCGGTGAAACAAAAGCATCGCCTTCTGTATCAATGTTGGAACCAAAATAATAATTGACGCCTGAAATATTGTAGTGACGAGCGCCGTTAGTAGAAAGGGATGTTTTGTATGTATCAGGAGCATCACCAAAATCTGTATTTTCAGCCACTATGGCAGACGTTGAACACCTAGCGCCATCGTTCAACGTTGAAGTCGGACCATCAGAATAAAAAACGGCATTTGATGTAAAACTCGATAAATCACTTAAATCAATTCTATAAATGGCGCCATCATCGTTACGGCTTAGGTAGAGGAAACCATTTGAATCGAAATACTGCGCACCAAAACCACCGTTTTCTGGAACATTGATCCCACCAATTTCAACAAACGATGCACTATTGGGTGTAGTAAAGTTAGTTATTTCATAAAGCTTTTTATTGTCGCTATCAACAGTAAATAGTCGTCCAGAAGAATCGGGATGAAAAGCCATATCATGAAGGTTTAATGTGGCACTACTGGGTGTCATGACGAGAGTAACAGACAAAGTCGTTAGATCTATCTCGTACATACCTACACCCTGTCTGTAGATGTAATATTTATTGTTATAAACGTCACCAGTTGGATAGGGCATGGTGGTATCAATACCTGTGACAGGAATAGTTTCGAAGTCAAAAAGCTGATTTATACGGACAATTTCTTCATTATTTACGTCGTATCCATAAATATAACTGTCTGTGGCGTTAAATCCAACAGCATTGACTTGAGATGCCATCGTTTTCGATGGGCGATAAAAACCAGAAGATAAATCCATTTGGTACACTACAGTTGGATTACCTTGAAACAAAAAAGCATTACTAGGGCAGCCACCATTGTCAGTGAATGCATGCGGTATGATGCTGTAGGCCGAGGTTGAAACTAAGGCTAACGAGCATGCTAGTAAAGAGTGTTTTAAACACTTCATATCTTTGCCTCACTCAGTTAAAAATATTAATGGAAGTAATTGAGCCTTTCATCATTGAAAAATTTACAAGTATCAAGCCAATAAATATTTAAAAAAGCAGTCGGGTAATTATATGATTTATCTGTTAATTAAATTTTCGAATAATCTAGTTATGATCTAATAGGGTAAAGAAATCATAATGATTCTAATATTGAAAATATAAATTAGACATTAATGTATTCATATATATACTTCTAAGTACAAATGAAATATAAGAATTGTTTCATATTTAAATCATGTTCTCTATCATAAACGATTGCTTTGTTTGTCTAGTAAAAATACAGGAATGCACATTTAATAATTATATGATTTAAATTGCACTCTAATATAAAGTTTAGAATTGGTTAATAGAAGTATCAAGAAAGTAAGATAAAAAGAACGTAGAAAATTGTCGTATAACAGCTTCTTTTTCTAAACAATAACATCATCATCGTATGTGACTTTCAACTAATTGAAAGCATTCAGACTGTTCTGAAGAAAAAACGTTGTTGTAACATCATAAAAAGAAACTAAATATTATTTTTCTGTTGCGCGATCATTCATAGGCTTTCATCATTTATTAAATGGTTTCAATTGGTTGATTGGTTGATTGGTTGATTGGTCGATTGATTGGTGTTTTTTATTTTTCCTCTCTTATTTATGTTGAACGAGCGCAATGTAAATAACAAACAAGCTATGGCGAGCTAAAGTTTAGGCATATCTACGCATCATCAATATTGGAATTGGCAAAGTTTTTAAAATAGTATTCGTAATTAATTTAAATTATTACCCCTAATATTTTGTTATCTCGGTTATAAAGGCTAAGTTTTTTATTAAATAAAACATTAAAATATAACTTTGATTACCAGTAGTAAAAAAGTTATATAAAATGTTAAAAAATTAGAAAATTTTTCATATGAAAGCACTGGTTAATATATTACTACTTAAAGTGATTAAATACAGGAAAGAAAAATCACCTGTGTTTATCTAGTTAAAGACGTTTTCTTAATTTTAAATAAAATAACGTGAAGTTCTATTAATTTTTCTACTGTCGGAACGCCATATCCAGTGTCTGATAAGCGTATATGTAATGCGATTTATAAGGGTTTATTAGCATTTATTAAAAATAGATGAAAGCAAATAGTATTGAAGCACTATTAAAATGCTTTCTTTGCCGCAAGCTTACTAGAAACCGAAGTGTTTGTATTAACAACATCGTTTACGACTTATTTAACTCGATTGATTTCAGAAGGGACAATGCGGTCAGTGGGGAAGCTGGTAAACCAAAATAAATCTCAGTTGATTGTTGAAGCGGCGGTTTATGATGCCGAAAATAGAGAAATAGGGCGAGGTAGTGGCGTCTTTGTGCATAGTAAACAGCAACTTGTTGATGTCAATGGTTATGGTCTATACGTGGCAAGCCGTTCCTAATGGTTAGGAACGGCTTGTTGTAATTAAAAAATTAATTACGACGTCTGAAGAGCAATAGTGCAAGGCCAAATAGACTCAATAGACCTGTGCTACCGCCGCCGCCGCCGCCGTCATTTCCATTATCTGGTGCTGGTGTCGGTGTTGGTTCTGGCTCTTTGTCTTTCGCACAACTAGCTAGCGTGTCTTCAGGCGTTTTAACGGTAAAATCGAGTTGGTTAGATGAGCCAAGTTTCTCTCCCCATCGTGTACCAAGTTTTAACGTTCTTTCACCATCATCACAAATCGCATCAGTAGGTGCTGGATTGACAAGTTGTAGAGATACCGTTTTTGTGGTTTCGTTCGGTGCAAACTCAACACGCTTTGCCAGCTCTTGATAATCGGTTGCTGGCACAGCGGTGACCGCATCTGAATAAACCTCAATCGAAGCAGCTTGAGACACGTCACCATCACGTGTCACCGTGATAACTTTCTCAAATTCTGACGATTGGTTTTCATCCAGAGCGATGGTGACGTTACCAATCTTTTCTAGTGGAGTAACATTTTGCCAGTATGAATTTGGATGGGCGATTGATTCTTTCAGTACTTTCGCATTGTTTGCGGTTACTGTACCACACGCTTCGCCACCTCTTGTTACGTTTGGATCCGAATAGAACTCATTCAAATCAAACTGATTGTAATTGAGGTCGGCACTCATGATGGTCGGTTTTCCGCCACAGCGCCATGCGTAGTTGTCGTCTTCAAAATGTGATTGTGTGTGCTCGTACTCATGACCTAGACGGTCAACGTGTCCCCATTCGTGCGCTAGCAACGTTGGTAGTGAGCAGGCTTCGTTAAATACGCTGACGGTGTGGTAACTGGTTTGCACACCACACTGACGGTCAGCAAGGTTACTGTTGATTACAAGTGAGACGACTGAAGCACCGTATTTGCGGCGTATCTCATCAAAATCACCAAATGAAAAACTATCAGCAACTTCTGCCACATTATCGCCTTCCAATTTCATAGGAATGGCGGCAACAATGTTACGGCGGTATTCGATGTTGTTGATGTCGTGAGCTTTATTCGCAATGGCGGTTTGCTGCATCAAATATCGATTTAATTGCTCAGGTTTGATGCTTGGATCGTAAATAACAAGAATGTTACTCAGTGGGCCGTCGTAACCATTTTCAACTTGGGCGTTGTAATTTTGGATTTCATAATTCGGCCAATTTTCAGGAAGATTGTTTGCTGAGAATGGTTGCATTCCTGCGAATGTGGGGGCACTTAATAAAGCCGATAACGACACGATTAATATTTTATTCATTGTTTTCCTTAACAATATAGACTGCAATTTTATAAAGTAATCGATAAATTCAAGCCTAATTAACAAAATATTAACTTTCAATAAAGTGGCAAAATTTTGCGATGCACTTATCACATTGAGTTAAATACAAATAACAAAAAAGGAGCTAATTAGCCCCTTTTTTAAACTATTACAAATTGGAATTAACGTTCCCAGTATGCTTCTTCTAAACAGTCTTCACGCTCTGGTAGGCCATGAGATAGGCGAGGTGCGTGTTGGATCAATACTTCATAACTAACACGGTTAGAGTACTGGCAAATCTGAGAGAAAGACGAATACGACAAGAAATTCGCAGTGTGTTTCGCAGAATTAGGTACATTAACCTTATGGAAACGGTTAGCAGACATATCGTGTAGAAGTGCAGAAAGCGCAGCATCACCCGCACCATTTGTGTTTTTGATCTCAACAGGGCCACCAAGGTAAGGGGCAATGTGAGAGTAAACACGAATTGGGTTTTCACATGCACTTTTTGCCATTGGGCGGCTGAATTCGTATTTATTGAATTCTGGGATCTTACCCGGCAGAAGCGGCAGTGATGATTCACGCTTTAATGAATCTTCGGTGTAACCCGCCATGTATAAACCCGCAGGACCGGCAGTACACAAAACCATATCAACCCAATCAAGTGCTTTATCGGCAGCCGTCAGTGGATCTGTTTCACCGGTTAGTGCTTCAGCTTCTTCTTCGTTCATCGCAACACAGGTGACGTGCTCTTTTAGAAACTCAATCCACCATTCGCGCTTATCTTCGATAACGTATTTAGTCCCCATCGTCAGTACGACTGGCACATTATACTTTTTCGCGTATTCGATAGCTTTCAGTGCCGCATCTTTCATTGGATCTGTTGGCTTACCACGAACAAGGTAAGTTGATAGCACCAATGCAGAGGCTTTTTTGAATGCAGATTCAGGAATACTTTCTGGACGAAGCTGGTTCATTTGACCTTCGTTAATCGCGAAAGTACGTTCACCATCTTCACTGATAAGCGTGTAACAACGACCGATAGGGCCATTGACAGGCTGCAGGTAATCTAAATCCATACGGCTAGAGGTGTTACATAAATAGCGGTAGGCGTATGAACCGATTTTTAGATCTTGGCTCATTACACCAAGCAGAATTGACTTATCATCAGCTAATACAGAGTAGTTGTGCAATGTATTACCAATGGTATCGCCAGGGTATTCGTGGCTGATAAGCTTACGATCTTTTAATTCTTTATAAAGCAGTTCAGCTTTATCTTCATCAAGAACGACAGATTGTCCCTTAGTAAGAGCATGTCTGGCTAAGAAGTCATCGTCAACGCGAGCTTCAATATCAACTATGGTTTGACCAACACCAATTAGATGTGATTTTGCTAATGGATTGTCTTGTTGAATTTGAACAATTAATGGATCGCGGGCATTGACAGGAAAGTAATGTTTTGACTTGCGTTGACCAGGAAATTTCATGTCTTGATGGCTATGGAATTAAGGGATTTTGATTTATTCTAACATAAAAACGCGACTGGAATCTCATTTCTTTGAAATATCGTGTTTATAGTTGTTCTTTTGCTGTTTTTTTAAACGAGTCAAATAAAGTTAGATAAAAAGAGGCTAATAACTATACTTTTAAGCTATTTATCAGCGATGTACATCGATTTGTGATAGGCGTGAAATGGTAGCTATATTAGCGATTATGGTAATTTATAAATTAAAAAGTTATAAAAAAAGCCACATTAGCAGCTTTTTTACGAGAAAAGGATAGAATCAGTTAAGTCTTTTTAATTCTTCTTGTGCTGATTTACCACCGACAGGGCGACTAACCGAAATGGAACGGCCTTTTTTCATCCCTTTTTCATAATCATCGGTGAGTGCTTTCATTGCTTCCTGTAGCTGTTTTTTAAACGTTTCACGATCAAGGTTTTCAAATTGTTTATCAATGTAGTTCGCCATACGTTGATCATGGTCATCGTCTGTCGTTAACTCCGGCAGTTTTTCCAATGCACCTTCAAGCCAACCTGCTAGGAAAGAGTTTACACGTCGTGTGACTTCCTGTGTGCTAGTGCCAGAACCGGCAAAACTGTTTCTAAATTGTCCCGTTTGTTGGTTCATTTCACGATATACAACATCAAAAGCAAAAGCAGCGAAAATTGCGCGCTCAGCCATGCCGATGAATTCCGCTTTTTTTAAACCTTTATAATTAGTTAGTACACATTCCACGCCAAATCGACGGTTAATACCACGGATAATTTTTAATATCTGTGCGCTTATATCAGTTGGAAGTAAGGTTTGAGATTTTGTTTTGCCCATTTTGATGAATTCAATATCGTCTTTCTCAAGACCATATTTGAGCATGAGGCGATGGGCCATACGAATAGCTTGCGCGGCTTCATTAACGTTAGCCGAGTTACCTAACTCAAGGCATTTTGCTATTTTCTTTAGCGCCTTTCGCTTTTGTTCAGACATTCAACATACTCACGATTTAAAACAGGGCACGTATTTTACCGCTTTAGTTGCTATTACATCAAGCGTAACGGCTATTAATAACGACAATTAATACTAAGAACCTAATCTTTATCATAACAACATACTGTAACGATAATTTCTGTTGATATATTTTTCTTATTATCTGATTACACGAAACGAAAGATTATCGTGTAATCAGATAGTTGATAAGGGTATCAGTGAAGGGGTCTATTTTAATGCCGCCCGTTTAGCACGGCGTTTAATATTTCCTGTTTTGGTCATAAAATCGAACAGTGGCGCAAACAAGTTGGCAAATAAAATAGCGAGCATAATACCTTCTGGATAAGCAGGATTAAGTACGCGAATGAATATGGTCATCACACCAATTAAAATGCCGTATGCCCATTTCCCTTTATTGGTAAATGCGGCAGAAACTGGATCGGTTGCCATAAAGAAAGTACCAAAAGCGACACCACCAATAACAAAGTGCCAATAGAAGGGCATTGAGAACATGTAATTAGTATTTGAACCAATGGTGTTAAGTAGTAAGGAACTCCCTGCGAGGCCGATGAAAACACCTAGTACAATTCGCCACGATGCGATTCGCATAAAGATTAAGATGACGCCTGTTAGCGCGATAAATAGGGTTGAGACTTCCCCCATTGAACCGGGAATATTACCAATGAAAGCATCAAACCATGAGATAGGTTGCCCCGTCATATTATTCGTCAGTGCATTTTGTCCACCTTCATACCACTGACTGAGTGGTGTCGCCCCTGAATAACCATCCGCTGCAACCCAAACAGCGCCTCCAGACATATTTGCAGGGTAGGCGAAGTATAAAAAAGCACGACCGGCGAGTGCTGGATTTAAGAAATTTCGACCCGTACCACCAAAGATCTCTTTTGCGACAACAATACCAAAGGTAATACCTAGCGCAGCTTGCCAAAGTGGAATAGTCGGAGGAAGAATAAGCGCAAATAAAATTGAGGTGACGAAGAAGCCTTCATTCACTTCATGCCGCCGAATAATGGCAAATAACACTTCCCAAAAACCACCAACTATAAAGACAGTAAGATAAACAGGGAAAAAGTAGCTAGCACCAACTAAGAGATCGCTGATCCAACTTGATTGCTGAACGGCGTCAAGAGACCCCCACACCCAACTAAGTCGCCATGAGGAATCCAATGCTTGTTGCGCTGCCGTCGCATCAAGTCCGTATAACAACGCATGACTAGATTGTTGCCCTATGTTGTACATACCCCAAATCATGGCGGGAAAAACAGCTAACCAAACCATGATCATAATGCGTTTTAAATCAATGCTATCTCTAACATGAGTAATACCTTTGTTGACCTGTCCAGGGGTATAGAAAATAGTTTCAACCGCCTCAAACAAGGGATAAAAGGTTTGGTATTGTCCACCAGGTTTGAACTTTGGTGATAGCTTATCTAAATAACGTTTAAGACTCATAACACACCCTCCTATGATGTATTACGAGCGATCGCTAAAATAGATCGCTTTTTGAGCAAGTAAACGCCTTTCTTTATATCTAACACCTCTATATCTAATGAAAGATAAAATCAGATTAGCCATAAACAGCGACTTTAAGTATAAATAGCCATACAAGGTTGAGATCATGTCAACTTCAACGATTACCACAACAATGAGTACTCCCATATGACGACCGATTATGTGTCGATTGATGTGCCTTTTGAGTTTCGTCATACCTGTTGGTTTTGTGGCGAACCTTATTATGAAAGCCATGCGTTTATGGCAAAGCCTAATTATTATGGCCAATCTGCACCTATCATGGTGCCTTGTTGCCAAGAGTGCTTTGGTTTTACGAAAGAAATTAAAGCAAGTGGCCTTGATATTTTACGCGATAAAGTAAAAGAGAAATTGCATAAGAAGTATCAAAAGCATTTACAGATTGGTGTTAATTGGACTAAGCAAGAGCTTGAAGAGTGTGAATTTGAAGGCAAAGCACTTGAAGGTTTTCGTGAAAGCGCATGGGCAATGTTTGAAATTGCCAAAGAGCGAGTCAATTACCGTGGATGGGCGGTAAGTATTGATGGTATTCCTGTTGAAGGGCTAACAACAGCGTTCCAGTTTGAATTTGATGGCATTGTATATACCAGTTTAAATCATGCCGTGATCCAGCTGGCGACGGCATATGCGATCCCACAACCCTATTTGGAACAGGTCATTGAGTTAGTCGGACGCGATAAAATGGCGTATGCCTTACGTTTTTGTAAAACAAGCTACGGTTATTCAAGTGCTGAAATTGCGGCAAGTTTAGCGAGTTTAGGAGCATTGTTAGCGGAAGAAAAAGCCAACAAGCAGATTGAATCTAGCAGTACTCGTTGTAAAAACAAAAAAGTCGCTATTTCGGAGATCAAAGAGCTGATCTTACATCGAACGATGATTTCACCTTATGCCATTCAATGGGCGCTAGAGCATGGTGCAACCACCTTGCAATTATTAGCAGAACAAGAAGAGGCGTTTTTTGAGCATTTTAATAAAGAATCTGAATTAACAGCCTTTACGTATTTTAATGGCTTACAGATTTACCTTGAGCAGCGAGAGATTGATCCTGAGTGGGTCGTTAATTCTGATCCAAATAAGCAGCTATTTGAATCTTAACTGAGTAAATGATTTCCCATCAAAGTGCTTAATGGTGAGAGGGTATTGTTGCGCTCTTAAACCTATCTGAACAACGGTGTATAGCATGTAAAAAAACTATACACCGTTTATATTTGAGGTAATCTTTAGCACTCGATATAAACACAAGAGTGCAATTAAAATAACCTAATCAACTAGCTTTGTGTTATTTCGTGCATTAAATTGTCGATTTGGAGAACTACTTTTTTACTTGCTTCTTCCATAGCGTTTATTGCCGTTACTACTTCTGACATATTGCCCGATTTCGCTTGGCTCATCGCTTCACGCCCCATTTCATGAACCGCTTTATGAGGCTCTTCCATTAATGCATAGCTTCTTAAATGGCTAAATGCTTTACCTTCACCATGGTAATACCATTGACCTAAACGACACTCCGAGTGGCTATTAATAACTTCATTAAATGCACCACGCTGCAGGAATCTGTAAATATTATTTTTCCAGATGGCATGATCAAGTTTTACCGTATCTAAAAAAGCACGCGTTGATGCAATATGAATAACACGCTGCATATGTTCAGATTGGCCAACCACTTCATTAACAATAGTACCGATTTGAGCAGAAGAAGCTGATACTTCTTCAGCACAGGACTGGTTTTCATCAATCGATGATTTTATCTCATTCACTTGCGTAAGTACTTGGCTAACAAGAGTGTCAATCTGCTCGCTGGCTTCGCTTGCTTTGCCTGCTAAATTTCTAACTTCATCGGCTACAACCGCAAAACCACGCCCAGCTTCACCCGCACGAGCAGCTTCAATAGCGGCATTGAGCGCTAACAAATTCGTTTGGTCAGAAATTTCTTTAATTGTTGATACAAGGTGAGAAATAGAAGTGGCGGTGGTATCGAGTATTTTTACAGAGTCTGTACTTTGAGTGGCCTGAGAGCTGATGTTAACCGCACGAGTATCAAGGCGTGAAAGTGCCTGATGGGTTTGTGCAAACATTTCGTCTAGTTGTTGTAGCTGATGGTTTTCGTGTTCCATAGATTGAGCACTTTCAACCATCTCATTACGGATCGTTGTAAGCATGTCGCCACCTTTTAAACTGCACGACAATAACTCATCACTTTTATGGTTATCCTGCTTAGCCGATTGAACTAATTGTTGAGTTTGTTGAAGTTTTTCTTCTAAGGCGGTGATATCAGCTTGATACTTTTCTTTAAGGTCTGCTAACTCTTGCTTTAGCGCTTTATTTTCTGTTTCTATTCGTTTTCGTCCAAACATTGTTATCAAACCTTTATTTATACAGCCGTGAAATACAATCGATCTTCCATAGTGAAAGTAATACTGAGTATTAATAATATTATCTGAGAAATACGGCTCTTATACCGTGACTTGTTACAAATATTTAAAGATTGTGAATAAAAAACGAAATGATAAATTGTTAACCCGTTAATAATCAAATAAGTGGTTGTAAAGGCTTTATAAGTAGAACAAGTGAAACATCTTCATAAACCATTTAGCGAAGACTGGCTAATAAAATCCCTATATTATTATGTGTTAGTGAGTTTTATTTTAAATTAAGAAATTCAATACTCTGAACTTTCAAGACGAAAGGGAGTGGTGTTTTATCAGCAATTAAAAAGCCAATTTGTTTGATATCTTGTGCGACAAGTTCGGGCGCGCCACTCAGTAACCTTCCTCTAAACACAGCTTTAAAGTCATTAAAGTTAAAAGTTTTGCTTTGTTGTTGCCCTTTAATCGTTTCGAATTCATGTTTGTAGTTAATAGGGTAACCATCTTTCCTCGTTGTAAACCGTAATTGATATGTTCTACCATCACCAATATAAGTCAGATTCACAGCGTTAATGTTATTAGTTAATGGTGCTACTGTTCTATTTACCGAGCTAAATCCGCCATTGTTAGCTAATGATAGCTCACCAGTAAATTGACTTACGCTGCCATCATAGGTGAATTGCCCAGTAGAAATACCACCCATCACGTTGTCGTTTACGGCAGACCAATGTTCGTATTCTTTCGGACTGGTAAAATCCATCATTTTTAATTCTGAACTCCATGCTTTAAAAGAAATAATCGTGGCGATAGTGATGATAATAGATAATAAATTCATACTAACACCTATTTGACCGTTTGCGTGTTATTGGCAATCAGTGATAAACAACGCTTAGTGAAGTCTACATAGTTTGCATGTTTCTCGTATTCAACTTTTAGCGAACCATGAAACATCAATGTGACCGTTACATCTCGATAATTTAGCCAGCAGGTGTAACCGTCATAGTCATGCCATGCGTATATATCTTCCAACAAGTATTTGCTATCTAGGGGGGTACCGATTGAGCGAATATGATCAAATACTCTAAGAAATTCTTTAATAGTAAGTTGACTTTCCATTTATCACTCCAACAATGTAGATATTAACTGAGTGTAGTTATCTTATTAAAAGAGTTACGATTTAATCATATGCATTGATCACCTAATGCATCATTACCATTTTAATAACAAATGAGTGAGGGTGTTATTGTGATAGGTTCTCATTTATCACTGTTTCTAACGCAACGGCAGAGGCCATATGATTTACACAACAACGGAAACAATATCTGGACGTGAAATAGAGTCCTTGCTGGGCGTGGTCACTGGAAGTGTTGTTCAGTCAAAACATGTCGGCAGAGATATTATGGCAAGCTTAAAGAGTATTGTGGGTGGCGAATTGAAAGGGTATACAGAAATGCTAATGGAAGCACGCGCGGTTGCGACAGAGCGTCTAATTGCAGAAGCTGATAAACTTGGTGCTGATGCTATTGTTGGCGTGAGATATACCACTAGCTCTGTCACTGATGCCGCATCTGAAATTATGGCTTTTGGTACCGCCGTTAAATTAAAATAGTGTTATCTGTTGTGATGCAGTAATTCATTTGAATCTTACGGTAAGAATGTATAGTTTCTGTATGCGATACATTAAAAAGCCCGTCACAAGTACGGGCTTTTCATGCATCGCTTAAATCGATTACTGGTTGTGGCGTGACCAAACCATGGTGTTGCCATCCTTATCAAATGCTAACACGTCATAGGCGTCTTTTTGATCGCCATATTCCATACCAGGTGAACCCATTGGCATACCACCTACAGCAAGGCCAATCATACGTTCAGGCTTACTTTCTAAGAAACGCTTAATTTCAGTTGCTGGAATATGTCCTTCAAAAGTGTAACCTTCAATTTGTGCAGTGTGGCATGACGCATATTCAGGACGTAAACCTAATTTAATTTTAATAGGCGTTAAGTTTTCTTCGTACACCATATCTAATTTAAAGCCATTGTCTTCCATGTGCTTAACCCATTCTTTACAACAACCACAGTAAGGTGACTGGTAGTTAGTGCCAGTAATAGGTGTACTTGCTTGAGCCAATGAGGTAACAAATAAGCATGTAGCAGCAAAGATATGTGAAATTTTCATCTGTAAGTCCTTCAAGTTGCGCGAATATTGTCGCGCTAAATAACAAAATAAAGTGGTGGCAAATGCCGATTAGTTATTTCGTTAAACGAGAGGAGGCCTTAGTTGTGCTTCACTAAAATAAATAGGTGCGTGTGTTTGACTTGCATATAATTGCACGTCATTAACAATTGCAGAAAACGCAAACAAAGTTAACAGTGCTGCTTGTGTTTGTTTGCTCTTGCAATCATCGTCATTACAGCATGATGATTTTTCTTTAACAGTATCGTTGTGAGCCAGTGATATATCATCGATATCGCTCATTCCACAAGAGGAAAGCGTCGTGATGTTCGTTGACAACATAGGCATATTTTCATCGCAGCATTGATCTGGATGGACTGCTTCTTTTAATGGTGTTGTCATTTGAAGGCAGTGTGTTTGAGGTATTTGATCAAAGCTAATGGTGCGTGCAGTCACAGCGTTAGTAAAAACACTGAAAATGATAAAGAGTGTGAGGATTGAACGACGACACAACGTGATCATATAAAAGCAGCATTCCTTACATAACATTAGCTTATAAATATTAATTATTAACAAGTATATATGAACATCATGTAAGTACAATAACGAGGTTGTAACGAGCTGTGTTATCGAAGCAGAGCTTAACGCGGTTTTGACATTAATACCTAGTAATTAGGCGTAAACTATTCTAACTAGAGGAAATGACTCTATTTTTAAATAAAAATGCGCTGTTAGGGCTAATTATGTTGTATACAGAAAAAGATCGTCAAATTTTGCATGACACATGGATGAGTTACAAAGCAAAAATGCGTATAACTCAGATTGAAATGGCTAAAAAGCTAGGCTTAACCCAGTTGGAGTTTTCAGATATTTTACGGGGATCTAAACCGATTGAGCAACAGTTCGTCAATGAGTTTTGTCGTCTATTAAATGTTGACCCTATCTTGATTTTACCGTCACTGCGAGAGCAAATGGCTTCAGGACAAAGCGCTAATTCATCTATTAAAAATACGTTTATTTTTGATGGTGAAATTACTAACGTAACGTATTCGGGCAATCAATTGATTGTTGAATACGAACACAAAGCGACACCTGTACAGTAAATTAATATTGTGTGGATGTAAAAGAGGGCTCTTGCGAGCCCTTTTTATTATTTCTCAGAATCTACTCGCCATTCGGGTATAAATAAATATAACACTGCTGCAGATAAGATGGAGCCCATTACGTCTGATGGGAAATGCATACCTAGCCATAAACGGCTAATACCCACACCCACGGCCCATGTTACAAGTCCACCAGCTAATAAATAGTGGCGAGTACGTAGTAAAAAGCCGCCCCAAAACAGAACGCAAATTGCAGCAAAGATTGTGTGTCCTGATGGAAATGAATAGTTTGTTTCAGCTTCCCAACTACGAATGCGCCATTTACTAATATAGGTAGATGCTTTTTTAACAACGTTTTTTCTTTCGCTTTTATTCAGCTGATAAAAGTTTTCAGGTGATGTGACTAAGTTTAAACGCTGTAGTTCATAGGTATAAGGACGAGGGATCGCGGTTTCATGCTTTAAGATTGTTTTCGCGCCAAAACTTAGTACCAACAAAATAGCAAATTGAATCCACAACTTAATGATTTGTTTTTTAGGTAAACGGAAAAATACCGGTAATAAACACAGCAATACGGTTGTGATAAGGAAGAAGGGTTTACCTGCCGTATCCGTTAATAAAGAAAATGATAAGCCAGCCGCATTATTAATGGGATCGCTTAACAGAGGTACTGGGAATATAGAGATAGCAATGAAAAGTGCTAATGCAAAAAAAGCTAATGCTAGATAGTTAACAAGTTTTTGAGAGATAAAAGACATCATGGTTAAAGTCAATCAGTAATAGGGTATGAGTAGGTTGACATCAAATTCTAAAGAAAGTGCCATAGAAATGATATTTTATTTTCACAAAGACGGCCAAATTTTGCGTCAAAGAGAATGTGTAATGCTATATAGCTATGATTATTTGCTATTGATTCTTTTCATGATAAACGTGAAAAACTGGAGAATTTATAAAACTGTGATGTCTATCACTCATAATTGTGCTTTTAGAAGCAAACATTAAGAATCCTTAATCTTTTGCTTAATTCCAATTAAGAATCAATGCGTATCATTAAGTTATTAAAACAATTTACTTTAATTTTAACTTTTAACTTTTAACTTTTAACTTTTAACGTGGAGAAGAGGATGAGCATTCTCGGACATTTCCAAAAGCTAGGAAACGCAATTATGTTTCCTATTGCAGTTTTACCGATTGCCGGTATTTTGCTGCGTATTGGACAACCTGATCTATTAAATATTCCTTTTATTGCAGCGGGTGGTCAGGCTGTATTTACCAATCTTGCATTACTTTTCGCAATGGGTGTGGGGGCCGGATTTTCGAAAGATAATTCAGCAGCAGCAGCGATTGCATCTGCCGTAGGTTATTTCATCCTGATGGCGGCACTTAAAACGTTAAACCCAGATGTTGATCCAGGTGTTGCTGGCGGTATCATTATTGGTGTTTGCGCAGGTCTTCTATATAACCGCTTCCATGCAATCAAATTACCTGAGTTCTTAGGCTTCTTTGGCGGAAAGCGTTTTGTACCTATAGTAACGGGTTTAGTTGCTTTAGTACTTGCTTACGCATTCAGCATTATTTGGCCTCCAATTCAAGATGGTATTAACCATCTTGGTCAATGGATCCTAACAAGTGGCGTACCTGGTGAGTTCGTTTACGGTGTTGCTAACCGTCTATTAATTCCACTTGGTTTACACCATATCTTAAACAGCATGGTTTGGTTTGTATTCGGTAGCTACACTGCCGCTGATGGTCATGTTGTAACTGGTGAAATCTCTCGTTTCTTTGCTGGTGACCCTACTGCTGGACAAATCTTAAGTGGTTTCTTCCCAGTTGTTATGTTTGGTTTGCCAAGTGCTGCGCTTGCATTCTATGTAACAGCGAAGAAAGAAAACAAGAAAGTGGTTGGTGGTATGTTGTTAAGTGTTGCACTAACTGCATTCTTAACTGGTATCACAGAGCCAATCGAATTCATGTTCATGTTCCTAGCTCCAGCATTATACCTAGTACACGCTATTTTAATGGGTGTGAGTATTGTTGTGGCGTCTTACCTGAATATCCACATGGCATTTAGCTTCTCTTCAGGCTTAATTGATTACATCTTGAACTACAACGCACCTGCTGCGCACAACTCATGGGAAATTATCCCAATGGGTCTTGTGGTAGGCGCAATCTACTTCGTAATCTTCGTTACTGTAATTAAGATGTTTAATCTTAAAACACCAGGTCGTGAAGATACGCCGGCTGAAAACTCTAACCCAGAAGACGATGCTGCAAGCAAAGCAGATTTAGCAAAAGCTTACCTAGCAGCATTAGGTGGTAAAGATAACTTAACTGATATTTCAGCTTGTATCACACGCTTACGCTTAGGTATTGTTGATCGTTCAGTTATCGATGACACAAAACTTAAACAACTTGGTGCTAAAGGTGTAGTAAATGTAGGTTCTAATAACCTTCAAGTCATCCTTGGCCCTCAAGCTGAAATTATTGCTAACCAGATGAAGTCACTTTAAGACGTTAGCATTAAGAAATTCGTGATTTCATAATTCCCCCTATGATCACGTTAAGCGGCCTACCTTTTGGTAGGCCGTTTTTTTGTCTTTAAAAAGTAAAGCCATGATCCTGTTACCTGAAAATTATATCTCTTATGTATATAATGCGAAAATAAGCGGTGAGAAGAAATGATTAGGTATTAAATGAAAGTTCTCGTTATTGAAGATGATGTCACTACGCGTGAATTTATTGCGCAAGGATTGCGAGAGCATGGCTTTGTGGTTGATGAAGCAGAGGATGGTCATCAAGGATTAATGATGGCAACAAGTTGTGAGTATCAACTGATTATTTTAGATCGAATGTTACCGATACTTGATGGTTTAAAAGTACTTGCAGCATTACGAGCAACAGAAAATGAAACCCCCATCTTAATCTTAAGTGCCATGGATAGTGTAGAAGACCGTGTAGCTGGTTTAACGGCAGGCAGTGATGATTACTTAACGAAACCTTTTGCTTTAGCTGAGCTCATTGCTCGTGCCAATATATTAGTGAAGCGCCATCAGTCTAGTGTGAATATTTCATCTGAATATAGCTATGACGATTTACGACTTGATATTAAATCTCATCGGGTATGGCGCGGATCTCGCGTATTAAATTTGCAGCAAAAAGAGTTCTTACTTCTGCAATATTTAATGGAGCATGCTGAAAGTGTGGTTTCGCGTATGAGCTTATTTGAGTCGGTATGGAGCTACCACTTCGATCCTAAAACCAATGTTATCGATGTACATATCGCAAACTTACGAAAAAAATTAGAAGAAGGTGGTGAGCCCAGTTTGATCCATACCGTACGAGGTGCAGGTTATGTCTTACGCAGGCTCTGATCGGTTATCGCGTTCGAGTATTCTTAAAGTTCTACTCTATTTTATTTGTTGTGTTGCTATTATATTTATACTGTTTATTAACCAAGTTTATGTTAATTCAGAAACTATTTACAATAAACAGTTAACAAAAGAGTTAAATATTGAAATGACATTGTTTGAGCGTATGGTTCAAAAAGGTCATATTAATGCGATTCCTGATCTTGTTAAAGAGCATCAGCAAATCCAAAATGAGCTTGAATATAGGATTATCAACAGACCAGAGATGAATACTACGCTATCGTATCCAGCAGTATTATCAGATACCGAGCTTAGTGTTAATCACCTTCAAAAGACATTAAATTTACCTAATAATAAGATGCTTATTATTAGTATTAATCCTGAAATAATGCGCTCATACCGAGAAAACATGACACCAATGTTAGTTTCAGGCATTGTGGTTCCCGTGATTTTGATGCTTGCGGGCGCTCTATTATTTGCAATTTCTATTTTAAGGAAATTAGAGCGTGTTAACCATGGTATGAACCGAGTTAGCCTTGGCGAAAAAGGGGTGAAACTCCCAGTCAGTAAAAATGATGATGAATTTGATGTACTGACTATCCACCTTAATTTTCTTATTGAACAAGTCGAGAAAAAAGAAGAATCATTAAAGGAACTCACGGTTGGTATGGCGCACGATTTGCGTACACCAATTGCAAGAATGAAACTTCGGCTTGAAAGCTTACTCGAAAAAGATACGTCACCGTTTACCAAAGACTTAGAAGCTTGCCATGATGATTTGGAAGTACTCCTTAGCATGTTCAATGGGATGTTGGAAATTTCTCATATCAACACGGGGAAACATAAAATTGATAAGCAATGGGTAAGTCTATCTCAAGTTTGCCAAGATGTTGTTGATTTTCTATTGCCTATTTCGGATGAAAAGAAACAAGTTTTATCATTTCGTGAGGACGAGCCATACCATGTAAAAGGTGAACCTAGTTTACTCTTTCGTGCCATTTATAATGTGGTTGAAAACGCGATTAAATATACACCTGATGAAGGAAGTATTGATGTTGTCGTCGATCATTTTGGTGTGGTAGTGATTGATAATGGAATTGGCGTATCGGATGAAGATAAAGGACGCATTAAAGAGCCGATGTACCGTGCTGATAAAAGCAGGACGCATCAAGGTTTTGGTTTAGGATTATCGCTTGTTGAAGCGGTGATGAAACGTCATGGTGGCGATTTGGTGTTTAGTGATAATAATCCTGGTTTACGAGCACGATTATATTTTCCTTTAAAACATGATCATAGAATAAATGATCATTAAGAAAAAGCCCGCTAATGGCGGGCTTTTTGAAATACAAAATATGATTTCTTCTGTTTAAACTTTTTCTGTTTGAAGATTATTGTAGTGTTCTTTTTTTGCGTTGAAACGAGAAACCAAATCATCGATACCATCTTGGCAATAAGGCTTTAAGCCACTCATCAGCATACGCTTACGGCCAGTACCCACAATCTCTCCATTTTCTTTAAAACAGAAATTCAGCGTTACGCTGCCACGTTTGCCATCAACATCAATATTTGAACTTGTTAGCTCTACATGGGGTGCTGTTAAATCTAGTCGGCAGAACTCAAGTTCCATGCTTTCGTAAATAACTAATGGTCGAGCAGGGTTGATCATCATGTCTTTAGATTTCATCAAAGGCACCATGATATGAGGAAAATTCATTCCTGAAAATTGAACGTAACTTTTAGTTATTTGAGCAATTAAATCTTGGTTATGGGTAATTTCACCAGAACGTGCAAGATGAAGAAATTCCTTACCTTTGCTATCGATTAATGATAAATCGGTATCGGATTCGGCTAAAATACTCAGTTCTGTACTCTCATTTATCATACCTGCAAACGTCACACGCATTTTTTGGCTGATACCAACATTGGCAAGTAAGACAGAAAAAAGTAGATCACCAGGAACACAAAAGCGCTTATTATCTGGATCGTGAATAGGGTTGAAGTCACCCGCAATTCGTTTTGCAAAATCACTTGCTTGTTCACGAGTAAAAGAAAACTGACCACTTTTATCTGAATAGTATGTATCTAAAAACATGTTACGTATGAATACCTAAAATAGAGACTGCGCCTATTCTACAACATAAAATGTTGTGTAATGGTCTAGCCAGATGAAAAACGAGTTGTTCTTAACTTATGTGTAAATGCAAGTGCTTCTATTCACCATTGATATTCAATGATTGTGAATAGTATACAATGCCATATTTGTTCTAGTTTAATTATATAGAAATGTTTACAGTATTTTATGAAAATTTCAATAAAACATATAATCTTGATTGCATAATATGCTTAACCGCTATTTTTTTAATGTTTTACCCAGTAAATCTATGATTGTCGTGTATATCGATAAATTATTCGGTATTATCATTTATCTAGAGAATAAAGAAACCTTTTGTTACAACTTAACATATAACGAAAGGTTTGTGTCGACTTCTAACGTGTAGAAGATGGGAAATAAAAAGGTAGCATGGAAGCTACATATAAAAATAAAAAAGCCAAGATACTTTAAGTAGCTTGGCTTTTTTATCATGGAGAGCTGAAACGTTACATGCGTATATCTAATGGAATGATGGTAACCTTATCACCGATTTCTGCATTTACTTGCTCTGGTGCTATTTCAATTAAGCAATTTGCTTCGCTCATCGAACGAAGTATGCCAGAACCTTGCGAGCCTGTACTTTTCACCACTAAACGGCCATTAGCATCAAAACTCGAAATACCGCGAGTATACTCAGTACGTCCTAGACGAGAGCGAAGTTTTTCAATCGCGATAGCTTGATGCGTTTTCGGCTGCCAGTTGATGATGCCTTGCTGTTTTCTAATTGCTGGTTCAACAAATTGTAAGAATGCAACTATTACCGCGACAGGATTACCCGGTAGGCCAAAGAATGGCACGTTACCAATGGTTCCAAAAGCAAGCGGACGACCTGGACGCATATTAATACGCCAAAAGTTAATTCGACCTAACTTCTCTAACACGCTTTTTATATAGTCCGCATCGCCGACAGATACACCACCAGAAGATAAGATCAAATCAGCTTTCGTGCTCGCTTGTATTAACGTTTTTTCAAGCGATACTTCGTTATCATCAATAATACCGAGATCAACGACTTCACAGCCTAAGTGAGTGAGTAGGGCATACAATGTATAGCGGTTTGAGTCATAGATGCAGTTTTGTTTCTGTGCGTCACCCGGTTGCTGAACTTCATCACCGGTAGAAAAAATTGCAACCCGGATAGGTTTGTTGATTATGATTTTATCAATACCCAGTGACGCTACCATACCAAGCTCTGGCGCTGTGATGGTTGTTCCTGCAGCAACGGCAATTTGACCTAATGCGAGATCTTCACCTGCTTGACGTACGTTTTGACCAGCTTTAATGTTACCCATTGTTTTATCAAACGTGACCGTGTCACCTTGTTGGGTTGCTTGTTCACGCATAATGACGGTATCCGCACCTTGCGGAATAGGTGCGCCTGTCATGATACGAACAGCTTCACCATGATGTAGTGGCTCATCGTAACTATGACCAGCAAGTACTTGGCCAACAACCTGATAGCTGTCACGCCCTATATCATCACCAGCAATGGCATAACCATCCATTGCAGAATTAGTATGTTGGGGGACATTGACTGGCGATAAAATATCTTGTGCGACAATTTGCCCTAGTGCTTGATGTAGACTCACAGATTCGCTGATATGTAATGGCTTAATCTGTTCAAGAATTTTTTCTCGACCTTGAGTAACCGATAACATACCTGCAGGATTGATATCGCTACAGCTTAATGTTTGCGCTTCAGTGGTTGCACTGCTGTTCACGTAATCAATAACAAAGTCAGTAAGTTGATCAAGATTATTGATATCCATTTGTGGCAATGTGCTTTCAGCTGGGATATTCGCTGCGATGGCAATGATGTTGCTGTCTTCTGGGTGTAGCCAAGGTTTGCCGACTTCTTTGCGGTGTAATTCAATCTTAGGGAAATCGAGCTTTTTAAAACCTTCCACCAAAATGAGATCTAATTGGGTTTGATCTAGTTGGCTGAGTAAATAGGGAAGTTGTGCTTCTTCTTCTGGTGTTTCTGTCACCAGTGCGCGACGGTAGCGAGAAGAGATCAACATTTGGCTTGCGCCTGCTTTACGAAGGCGGTAGCTGTCTTTGCCTTCTTGGTCGATATCAAAATTATGGTGAGCGTGTTTTACCACGGCTACACGAAGTCCTCGCTCTACAAGTTTAGGCAACATTGCTTCAAGTAAAGTGGTTTTACCTGTACCGCTAAATGCAGCGAAACCAAGTAGCGGTAAAGAAGCGTTAATTTGACTCATGTAGCACTCCAAATTGAGAGAGTTCTTCAGGGGTATTAAGGTTTACAAAAGCATCGGCTTGATCACTAAAATCAACCGTGATCATATTACATTGACGGTAAAGCAGAATGATTTTTCTATCACCATTAGCGAGAAAGGCTTCAAGCTTAGGTAAAATGCGGCGGTGAACAAGTGTGACTACCGGTTGAATATGCTCACCATTATGAGCAACAGCAATATCGGTTTCTTCTGTACAAGCGTTTGCCATTCTTGCGACTAAATCATGTGGAAGCTGTGGGCAATCACAAGGCACAAAACCGATCCAGTCGTTATCGATATGAGAAAGTGCGGCATGCATCCCCCCCAAAGGGCCGGGGTAGTCTTTAATGGTATCCCCAAAGACTTCACCAAATTCAGCATAACGTTCATGGTTGCGGTTTGCATTGATGGTGACATGTGATGTTTGTGGGCGCAGCGTATCGATAACATGTTGAATTAATGGCTTATCAGCCAATTTAATTAAACCTTTATCATTGCCTCCCATGCGACTAGCTTGTCCACCAGCCAAAATAACCCACTGAGTTTGCTCAGGCGTAGGCATAGTTATCCTTATCTTTTTTAACAAGCTGCAAATCTGCACGCTCAATTAATTTTGTGTCATTGATTGTCCACTGGCGACGACATAAGTCGGTTAGCTCATTATGTTGGTGGCTAGTGATGACAAGGCTAGAGCCTCGCTCTAATAAATCTTTTGCCAATACAACTTGTCGGCTGATGGATTCTTTATCCATACTTGCACTGGATTCGTCCATCAATAATACACTTGGTTTTAATACCCATGCACGTGCCATTGCTACACGTTGTCGTTCGCCGCCCGATAATACCGAGACATGTTCATCGGCAAGGGTTTCTAAGCCAACCATTCTTAAGGCATTAATGGCTTCATTACGGCGTTGTTGGCGATCTCTAACAATATATTTTAAGCCATAACAAACATTATCAAACACCGTTCCATCAAACATATAAGGGGTTTGATGCATGTAGATAATGCCATTTTGATAACAGCCTCCAAACAAACGACTTAACCAATGGTGTTGAGTATTAATTTTTCCAGTGGTCGGCTTTTGTAATCCCGCGAGTACTTTTAATAGCGTTGTTTTTCCAACACCGTTATCACCAGTAAGATAAATCGCATCTTGCGGCTCTAACTTTAACTGAGGAATATGGAAAAGTAGACGATGTTTAAAGCGAACAGAAAGATCTGTTGCCTCAATTGAAATATGCATCATATCAATACCCTCAGCTTAGTTCGTACGCAAGTGGGCTTTGCCACGAGAGAACGATAAAATAAAGTTTAGTCCGAGAGCGAGAAGTAATAAGACCATTCCCAAGGCGACACCTTGTGCAAACGCACCTTTAGAGCTTTCCAATGCAATGGCTGTCGGAATATTTCTGGTTGAATTTAAGATGTTGCCACCCACCATCATTGAGCAACCCACCTCAGTGATGATGCGACTAAAAGACGCAACAATGGCAGCTAATAGTGGAAAACGGCTTTCCCACATAAGGCTCATTAGTGCACGAGGGTAGCTTGCACCTAATGAAATAGCGGTTTCCCATGCGCGACGGTCACTATTTTGGAAGGCGGCATGCATCATAGATATCAAGATTGGAAAACAAATTAATATTTGCCCAAGAATCATCGCTCGCTGTGTAAACAGCATTTGCCAGTCACCTAAAGGCCCTGAACGCGATAGCAACATATACAACAATAAGCCAATAACAACAGTAGGAACGGATTGCAGTGTATTAACAAAAGAAAGGATTAGCCATCGACCTGGAAATTTGCCATAAGCAAGGGCGAAAGCAACCAATAAAGAGGGAATTAATACAATAGCAATGGCTAACAGAGAAACTGAAAAAGAAACACCAACAATGCCCCATAGCGAACTATCTCCACTGAACAAAAGTTGGATTGCTTGTTGCGTTGTTTGCCAAATATTCATTGTTATTTTATTTCTAATATTTAATTGGTTACGCCAAACATGGCCTTATTTCATTATAACAGAAGTGTTAATTAGATAAGAGCAAGTGTTCGGCGCAAAATGCTATAAAATCAAATAAAGTTGATTGTTTATTGCGTAATCGCATCTGCAACAAATAGTTGTTCACCATGACGTTGGTAATCGTTAATCATTTTTTGTGCTTTAGCGTTAACTAACCAATCGCTGAATGTTTTTGCACCTTGGTAGTTAATGTCAGGGTAACGGCTAGGGTTCACTAAGATCACTTGATATGGGTTAAATAGACGTTTGTCACCCTGAACCATGATTTCTAGGTGCAGTTTATTTTGGTAAGCAAGCCATGTACCACGGTCAGTTAAAGTATACGCTTGTAATTCAGACGCCATGTTTAATGTAGGCCCCATACCTTGACCAACCGCTTTGTAACCACCGAAGTTTGGTTCCATTTTTGTCTGTGCCCAAAGGTTAAGTTCTTTTTTATTGGTACCAGAATCATCACCACGAGAAACAAACACAGCCTCTGTTTCGGCAATGTTAACCAGTGCATTAGCAACGTCTTTATCACCTTTGATCTTTGCAGGATCTGCCTTTGGACCAACAAGTACGAAGTCGTTGTGCATTAGCTTGCGAGGAAGGATACCGAAACCACCATCAACAAATTTGGCCTCTGCTTTAGGGGCGTGAGTCATGACTAAATCAACATCACCATTTTCGCCCATGCGCAATGCTTTTCCTGTACCCGCAGCTAGAACTTCAACAGTGTAGCCCGTGTCTTTTTTAAACGCTGGTAAAAGGTAGTCAAGAAGCCCTGAGTGGTAAGTACTGGTTGTCGTTGCTAAACGAATTGTTTTGTTTTCCTTGTTATCGGTTGCAGCATGGCTAAGGCTTGCTGCGGCTAAGCTTAAAACAACTAAACTCGTTTTAAAAAAATTCATAAGGTTCCTTGATTTACAGATTCAACGTCAAATAAAAAGAGACAATTTGAGACCTTTCGTCCCAATAAATAGCTTATGCGCCTATAAGCAAATAAAATGCCAGAAGCGATAGGATTTAAAATATGTGAATATTTATTTCATAATACTTTGATTATAAACTGCTATTTTTTGTTTTTTGCGCTGCGTCATTATTCTGCTTCAAATCTATTTTGACTTTTATCTTCATGGTGAGACAAAATGTCGCATCTTTTTTATGGGTAATAATGTCCCTTTATGTCTGATCTTGAATTAAATACACCTTGGACTGCTGTTTCTGTATTGGTTGTCGATGATGAGCCGGGAATGCGTGCCATCTTAAAAAAAGCATTAAGTAAAAAGTTTGCTCAGGTTGATACTGCAGGCAGTATTGAAGAAGCGGAAGAGATAAGAAAACGCTGCCACTTTGATTTATTAATAGTAGATATAAATCTACCAGGGCGTTCAGGCATTGAATGGCATGAAGCGTTTGATCCAAATACACGCCGTAGCGATGTTATCTTTATGACAGGCTATGCAGATTTAGACATGGCGATTCAAGCACTACGCGCGGGGGCGTCAGATTTCATCTTAAAGCCGTTCAATTTAGAACAAATGATGCAGTCAGTAAGCCGTTGTATTGAACGTCGATTAGTCGAACGTCAAAACTTTGCACTCCAACGCGATGTAGAGCGCAGTTATCCCGTTGATATTATCGGGGATGCAGCAAGCACGCAAAAAATGAAAAAACTGATCACCCAATTAGCACCATCAATTGCCGCGGTATTGGTTGAAGGGGAATCTGGAACCGGTAAAGAGCTGGTGGCGCGTGCCCTTCATCAGTTAAGTAAACGTACCGGACCATTTGTACCTCTTAACTGTGGTGCGATTGCACCTGATTTATTGGAAAGTGAACTGTTTGGTCATGTTTCTGGTGCATTCACAGGTGCTAAAAAAGGGCGTGATGGTCTATTTCGGGTAGCAAATAACGGCACACTGTTTTTAGATGAAATTGGTGAAATGCCGTTATCCATGCAATCTTCGTTATTACGCGCGCTTGAGCAAAAAGCAATACGACCTGTAGGTGCTGAGCGAGAAGTGAATGTTGATGTGCGTATTGTGGCAGCAACGAATAGGAATTTGAAAAAAGAAGTAGAAGAAGGGCGCTTTCGTCAAGATTTGTACTATCGCTTAAATGTGCTCACCATTGAATTACCCGCATTACGTGAACGTATAGAAGATATTCCAGCGTTAGCTCACCACTTTACACAGCAGCTTTCGAAAGATTTAGGAATGAAGCCAATTAATTGGGCACATGAAGATATTCTAGCAATGCAAGCTTATCAATGGCCGGGTAATATTCGTGAATTACGTAATATGATGGAACGTTGTATTTTATTGGGTAAATCACCTTTTGAATATTGGCAGGAATTAAATGGGGATGTACCTGTAATACCATCGCCCGAGAAAACGTCGATCGTATTGAAGAGTGATGAGAAGCGACCATGTCAGTGTCACGATGGTGAACAAGAGCAATATTGTTACCCAGTAGATTGGACGTTAAAAGATGTCGAAAAAGCACATATTATGCAGGTAGTAGATTCAAACGAGGGTAATAAGTCTGCGGCAGCTCGTCAGCTTGGTGTAGCGCGTAAAACGTTAGAGCGTAAATATAAAGAATGGGCTGAAGAGTCGGCATCATGCGAATAACCAAAGCATTAATGCATCCTAAAGCTTTTATATTGTTATGGCTAAGGCGGTTTCGAACCATGGTTCGTTATCGTCTATTAGTCCTAACGTCTGTACCTATTATCATCACATTAATTGCGTTAATTGCCTTAACTTTTTATTGGACAGTCACTTACACTTGGCAAAATGCGTTAATGAACGTAAGAGCGGATTTAGCTGTTGCTCATCATAGTATGGAATTATTACAAAAAGAGCAGCGTATGAAATTGCAGTCAATGGCTGACTCTTACGATTTCCAATATCGTTTACGTTTTGATGAATTCTCTTTAAGTCACTGGGTACGCACTGAAAACCAGCAATATAATCTGGATTTTATAGTGCTTCATCCTGCATCAGCATTAGGCGAGTTCTCTAAGCAAGAGCGCCGTTTTTTACTCGAAGGAAAAGTGCAAACATTTTTTCAGGTACTAGATCGTAGAGCACTAGCAGCATTGAATAGTGATTTACCTGCTCGTGCGCAAGTGCCACTGCTCAAAGAACATAAGATAGAGCAGAAGGGGTTAGTGAGTCGAAGTTTGATCCCTATTTTTAATGATAAAGGGCATCTTCAATGGATTCTTGATGGCGGTATATTACTCAATAATAGTACGGAACTGGTTGATCGAATTCGTGATTTAGTTTTTGCGTCTGATACGTTACCGACGGGCAGTATTGGCACTGTTACTATTTTTATGAATGATGTTCGTATTAGTACGAATGTACCATTAGATAGTAAAAATCTGGTTGGGCGAGCGGTTGGTACTCGGGTATCAGATGAAGTGAGCCGTGAAGTGATTACGTTTGGAAAAACCTGGGTTGATAGAGCTTATGTCTATGACAGTTGGTATGTTTCTGCTTATGAACCGTTACGCGATATAAACGGTAAAGTGATTGGTATGCTTTATGCGGGCTATTTACAATGGCCACTGATCAGAACCTTTTTAACGAATATTATTGAGCTTGGCATTGGTATTATTTTGGTGCTGATTATCTCTGGTTTTGTCGTTTATCAGGGCTCTCGTGATCTGTTTTTACCGATTGAAAAAATTTATCAGGTAGCCAAATTAGTACAGATGGGATTTGAGCGTCGAGTAGGTAAATTAGATGTTTACCCTGATCACGAACTGCAAATTTTGGGGAATCAGTTTGATACCATGCTGGATCAGCTTGAACAGCGTAATCAAGTGATAAAGCAGGCTGCAGTGGAATTAGAAGAAAAGGTCGAGCAACGTACGCATAGTTTACATCATAAAACTGAAGAACTAGAGCAACATATTAAATTGCTGAATCAAGCAAGATCTAAGCTGGTGGTGAGTGAAAAACTAGCCGCCTTGGGTGAACTGACTGCTGGTATCGCCCATGAAATTAATAATCCATTAGGGGTTATCTTGGGTAATGTGGAATTGATCCAATTTGAGTTAGGGGATAATACGCTTCAAGTTCAAGAAGAGTTAGATGCAATCCATGCACAAATTGACCGTATACGTAATATTACTCGAAGTTTGTTGCAATACAGTCGTCAAGGTGGCGTACAAAATGAAGTGACATGGCATCACCTGAACCAGATTGTTGAAGAGAGTTTAACCTTAGTACGTTCAGGCACAAAAAAACTATCCGTTACTTTTGTTGTTGAACTAAATGCGAAATGCAGCGTGGAAGTTAATCGCCACCAATTATTGCAAGTGCTAGTGAACCTTCAAATGAATGGTATTCATGCCATGGACGATAAGGGGCGATTAATCATTAGAACTGAAGATTGGATTGATGAGCAGGGGAAGTCTATTGGTGCAATTGTTCGTATAACTGATCATGGCTGTGGTATTGCGAAAGAAAATTTAGAGCGAATATTTGATCCATTCTTTACTACTCGTCGTTCAGGTACTGGGCTTGGTCTCTCTGTTAGCCAAAGTTTAATTGAAGATATTGGTGGAGAGATAACGGTTGAATCTGAGGTGGGTAAAGGGACAACGTTCTCTGTCTATTTAAGACAAAAAGCGTCAACAAATAATGATCTAGATTTATTGATGATGTCTTAGTTTCATTACAACAAAAGCCCCTTGGTATTTTTTCATTTAAGTGAGAGAAAATACCAAGGGGCTTTTTGTTATATGTCTATTTAGAAATTACATTAACGATAAGCCAATAACTAGAATGGCTAGAGAGGTAAGAGAGATACGAGTTATTAAACTAAGATGGGTGGGATTAATCATTTCTTGATGCTGCATAGACACTCCTTTTATTTACTCTAACTTAAGCATAGTTGAAGAGTGTTATAGGCGTGCGTTTTTTGTTAAAAAATAAAAGGCTAGGTAATTGGTAAGGAAAATTCTTATTACGGGCTAAGCAGCATCACCACAAACATCGAAGGTTTTTAATGCTATGTTCATGATAGTTTTAAATGCAAAAAGCCAGCAATATATGCTGGCTTTTACTTATATCAATTAACAGTAATGATTATTTCGTTAATTCTTTTAGTTTCTGTTGTTGGTAGTATTTTGCATCAGCACTAATTGGTTTGCTTTTACCCGTTTGTAGCCATTGCTTAATACGGCCTGCATCACCAATAGGTGTTAATTTGCCTTGAGAATCTAACATAACCATTAGGATTTTCTTACCATCAATTGTTGTTACCATACCTAAGCAACGACCAGCTTCATCTAGGTAACCTGTTTTGGTTAAGTTAACCGTCCACTTCTTACCACGCGCTAAGGCGTTTGTATTGGTGTAGCCAAGTTTGTAATTAGGTTTACCAAAGTAAGCGGTATGCACAGGTGTTGTACTGTACTTACGAATTTCAGGGTATTTGTAAGCAGCTCGTACCATCTTAGCGACATCTGATGCTGTCGAGTGGTTATGAGGGTCAAGGCCTGAGCTATCAACAAAATGCGTATTGGTCATCCCCAAAGATTTAGCTTTTCGGTTCATCGCTTTAATGAATGCCTTGTAGCCGCCAGGGTAGTTTCCTGCAAGTGTTGCTGCTGCTAGGTTCTCAGATGACATTAAAGCAATATGAATTGTCTCACCACGGCTTAGGGTAGAGCCCATACGAATACGTGTATATGTATTGTACATGTGTTCTTTATCAGTAGGAGTAAACGTTAGTTTTTCGTTAAGTGGGAGTTTTGCATCCAGTGTTACCATCGCTGTCATTAACTTAGTTAATGAAGCAATTGGCATTTTTACATTTGAATTTTTTTTGTACAGTGTCTTTCCTGTACTGAGGTCTATCACATAATTACTGACTGATGCCGTTTGTAACTTATTAGGATCCAGCTTACTGGTGTTGATGCTAGCCACGGAAGAGAAGCTTATACTAGCAAGAGTAAAAAACAGAATAAAAGCGTTACGCACAACGGCTCCTTGAAAATGCAAAGGGAAATAATAACAGTATTGTTAATGTCGCTATTGTCGACTTAACCTGTACTGTTAGGCAAGTCATGTTTATGTAAATAGGCCATTTATTCGCACCAAAAATTATCAATGAGTGAATATTTGTAATGAAACATTATTCAATAAAATAAAAAGTGACTGAGTAATACAGGGGATCGTTGTAAACAAGGCAATGGCTATCAGTTTTGAGTAAGCAAATCTTAATTTATGATTGCATGCTATTGTTGCTGCTCATTAAATTTTATCATTTTGATGGTTTATTTTCGAGGGCGCATTTCGTGGGTTATGGTGTTTTGATTGCATTTTTGTGACTATTTAAAAAGTAGATACGAATGAAACATAGGATAATTATGATTAAGTCATTAAGTAGATTGTCTGAAGTGTAAGTTTGAACAATCGTGTGAAGGACTTAAAGAAACACAGATATTTCTAGACTAGATAAAGAGTCGATATAATGTGATCTATTACGAATATAAATATCTATTGACATAAAATTAACAAACGAAAGGTGAGAAATAGCGGTCAATTAGTTAGGGTCTTTCAATTAAATTCTATTCATTGGACTTACTATGCTTGCTCGTTGTTTACTTATCGTTTCTGTATCACTGATGTCGTTATCATCTAACGCATCAATTGACGATTCAGATTTAAATGATATTAAAAACAGTATTGAAAAGTCACAAGATACAATGCATTACGTTCGGACTGTATCGGGCTCGATCCCTGTACCTATGCCTAAACATAATGAAGATAAACCAGCTTATAGTTACTATGAAATCGTCTCTTATGACATTTATAGTAGTCAAGGTGGAAAGCGTATGATCCAAGCGGTAATCACAAACCATTCCGGCGGCGGTATTGCACTTAAACCTAAGCAGGTCAAAGCGTATTTCAGCAATAATACCTATGTTGAACCGACACGAATTGAGCAAAAGGGAAAATTTGCACAAGGTGAAACAAAGTCAGTGACCTTGTATTTTGGTGAAACAGACGCTTCTATTATTGGTTTGCTTACTCGTTCTTATTAATTCTTTTTAACTAATAGTGATGCGGTTTTAAACTGAATGGAAAAAGCCCTGATAATCATCATGCATTATCAGGGCTTTTTATTATCCAGCGACTTTCAGGGTATGTTGTTAGCTATTAGCTGACTTAGTTAGCACTCCATACCTGTTTACCTGTACGTGCAAAGTTATAACCACCGAGTGCTTTACCGTGAGCTTGAACATCTTCCTCTGAAATCGCTTGCAGCAATTGTTGCTGTAGTGTTCTAAAGTAAATGTTCTTTGGGATCACCAATTCAAACGCTTCGGTACATAGTGGAATAAAGCCTAAGCCAAATTCACCCGCCGTACTTTGGCTAGCGCAGCCCACATCAGCCTTACCACGAGCAACAGACGAGGCAAGTTCACGTTCACTGTTACACACATCTGATTGATTAAGCATAGAAAGATTATAAGCGTGACCGTGTAACCATTCATCTAACGCACGCATGCTACCTGCACCTTCTTGACGTAGTGCCCAGCTCCAGCGAGAAGATAGTAATTCAGGCAGTTGGATAGATTTTGAATTTACCGCTTCTGCTAACTCTTTACTGACCACTAAGCCTTGTTCACGTTCAAAGGCATGGACTAATACCCAGTTTTTATGCCCTTGGTATTGTTGTAATAGTGCAGGGTGACGCAGGCTAGCTTCTTCTGCATTTCCCCAGTGAATGGCGCACATATCAACGTGGCCTTTACTTAACATGGCTAAACCTTGTCGTGTACCCGTTGAGGTATAACCAACTAATGCGGTACTGCCTAATTGGTTCGCCATCTTACCTACCACCATTTGTAATAGTGGATCGTCTGAGCCGGCAATTAATAAGCGATCGGTTAACACACCGTTATGGCAAGACTCTAATAGCCATTTATCCAACATTGCTTTAGGAAATAACCATTTCCCTGTCACTTTTGTTGCTGGAAGTAAGCCATCGTTAGCAAGGGCATAGACTTTCTTCTCATTAAGATCTAAATATTCTGCGACAAGTTTCGCGTTCATGAATTCAGGAAAGTCAGCCATTAATTTTGCTCTTTATTAGAAGAAGGTTGCTCTGTTTTCTTCGATTGCTGAGAGGTATCAGCACCTTTCACATCAAGAATAAGATTCTGACCGCCATTATAAACTTGGAAGCGATGACCTTTCGCGCGGGCTATCATAGTAATACCGAGCTTCTGCGCTAACTCATAGCCCATTTGTGTTGCACCAGAGCGGGATAGAAGTACGGGAATACCCATCTGTGCGACTTTAATTACCATCTCGGAGGTTAAGCGGCCTGTGGTGTAGAAAATCTTATCTTCGCCCGTTTCGCCTTGTAGCCACATTTCACCGGCTAGGGTATCAACAGCGTTATGGCGACCTACATCTTCGACAAACGATAAGATTTCTGTATTACGGCAAACGGCACAACCATGAACGGCACCTGCAGCCTTGTACGTTTCATTGTGGTGAGTTAGCGCTTCAAGCAGCCCATACAACATAGATTGTTTTATTTGTACTTGCGGTAGTGTCACGTTTTCTAGCTTTTTCATGACGTTACCAAACATAGTGCCTTGACCACAGCCAGAGGTAACGGTTTTTTTCTCTAATTTCTTTTCTAAGCCATTGGTATTTTCACGGGTGATCACCGCCGCTGAATTGGTATCCCAATCAATAATCACAGATTCAATGGCATCAATATCTTCGATAAAGCCTTGGTTCTTTAGATAACCGAGCACAAGTGCAGAAGGTCGTTCACCTAGGGTCATCAGGGTAACGATCTCAATCCAATTCAAATAAACCGTTAGGGGATGCTCACACGCAATTTCTTTGGTTTGAAGATCACCGTACTCATCCATGATTTCCACAGACATTGTCTGCTTAACGGCGGATTTAGTTTTTATAATTTTAGGGAGTTGGCTCATTAGGATATCCAGTGGTTACAAGAAACGTATCGAGATTTCAAATAAGTCCGTCAAAATACACACAATGATACTAAGCTCAATAAGTAGCATTAAATGGCATGTATTAAGGCAAATAAGTTTATCTCTAACGCATTAAAGCAAATATTGTTCCATAAATTCCTTTTACGGATTGAAAGAGGCTACTGGTTGCCATTATTGGCGATATTTTGATTTATATTTCGCACTTGGTCTAAATTTTGCTTATTACGGACGAATATTCTCAACATACCGCGATAAGCGAATGTGTAAAAAGCAAGATGTAAGGAGTCATTGTGCCAGAACAAGTAAAGCTAGAAATAAAGAAAGATGAAAGTATTTGGCCTATTTATTTTCGACTTCAAGCAGAAGAGAAACAAGTTGGGCGTTGGACGACATACGCATGGACGATTGAAGATCTTTGTTTGAATGGTGAACAAGACTCAAACGTAGCACTTGTAGAAATCGGTGCTGGTAATTACATGCTGCCGTTAGAATTATTTCGTGATGAACGTATGGAGTATCGCTTTAACTTAAACGCACAAGATCCGCATTTATTTTTTGTTTGTGCTGAAGAAGATGAACAACTTAAACCTGTATTAATGACGGCAGCTCAAGGGGTTGCAGCGCGTTATATGGATGGAGATTATGTTGTTCTTCACATTCAAATCCCATTGCCTATTCAAGTCTGGATGGAAGCGTATCTTGGACGACACGGTGAATTAGAAGAGTGTAAACGTCGAGGCGGCGGTAAAGGTAAAAAGCAAAAAGGGCGTTCAAGTGGCAACTGATTTTTTTCAACGTTGGTCTCAAAGAAAATTAACCAAAACAGAAGATAAATCTGTAGGTGAGACATTAACTCTCGAAAGTACTGAAACGGCCCCTGAACAAGATGTGGTTGTTACCGAAAATACGGCTATTCATACAGATATTTCTGAATCCATTGAAACGGACAAAACATTAGATAATCAATTAGATAAAACTGATTTAGTCGCTGATGATACCCCTGATATTGCACTGACGCATGATGATGTATCAACCGTGACTTACGATTCTGGCGTTGCATCATTTATGAAAGAGTCGGTTGAGAAATCAGTTAAGAAAGCAGCATTACGTAAGTTATTTCATTCAGAAGAATTTAATTATATCAGTGACATGGATGATTGCACTGAAGACTTTAGCAACATCCCAACGTTAGATCCTGCCATCGCTTCTCAAATGCGTGGTTGGGTAAATCAAGCGGTAGAGAAAGTAACTGATATGGTTGAAGATTTAAGCAGTGAAACGATGTACAACTCTGAGTTAGACAATAAGGCTGAACAGTCTGAATTAGCGCTAACAGCAACAGAGCAAACATCCTTAACTTCTCAAGATACTCTCCAGTCAACAATATCTTCATCTACGGATAATGGTGCTGAGGATGAAACTAACCCTACAACGGTTTCTCCAGAGAAAAATTCAGCACAAGAGATTTAAATTTATAGAGTGAGACAAAAAGGGAACTAAAACCTTATTAAATGTTGGGACATTTTGGCGCGATGGGTCTTTTGCGCTAGGACAAAATGTCTCAGCATGGGTGGGTATAATTATCCAGCTCCGACTTTAGTTCCTTTTAAGTCATTTTATTCCGTGAAAAGTTGGATCGGTTATTGCTCTATATAGAGTGGAAGAAGCCAAAAACGAAAGTCAGATTTTATTGTAGAAAAACTTTAAGACATAACTTCGTTACTTCTTCAATCGGCACTGACTAGCGGTGACGGGCAAACAGGAATAAGAATGTTAAAAAGTACACTAGAAGCATTTTCTGATACAAACGGTAAAGCGCGTGCTGCTGCCATTAATGGCACAGTAGAGCTAACAAATTTAATTCCACCTACGGTTACCTATGAGAGCCGTGGGGATTTGTTGATCGTGGGTACTCAGGAAAACATCATTGCACTTGCTGAACAGTTTTCAGAACTTAATAGCGTCACCTTGCTGTCAACGGATGCAACAGGCGAAAAATCAAGCTTGTCTAATCTTTACTTTAGCCATGACGTATCAGCACAAGGTTATCTTGGCGCGTTTGAAGTAACTTGTCAGGTTGCAGGTCAATTGACCAAAGCGAATCTAGCAAAAGTGGCTATCGGTCGTGATTGCTTTGATTTGATCTTAGATATGACAGAAAACGGCATTATGTCGTTAGAAATTCCTGCGCCGGGTTATTACGCGGTAGGTAGTCGTAAAGATAAACTGGCTCAGCTGGTGGAAGATTTACCGGCTATGATGGGGACTTTTGATAAACCTAAATACTTTCGCCTAAATCCTGATCTTTGTGCGCATTCATCGCGTGGTGTTTCAGGTTGTGATCGTTGTTTAGATGCATGTCCTGCTGGTGCGCTAAGCAGTGATGGGGTAGAAATTGCGATTGATCCTTACCTTTGTCAGGGTGTTGGCACGTGTGCTACAGCTTGTCCAACAGAGGCAATCACATACGCATTACCTGATCCTCAAAATACGCAAAACTTTGTTCATCGTGTTCTTACTCGTTATAAGCAAGAGGGCGGTGAGAAACCAACATTACTTTTGTACGGTAATCGTGATGAAAAAGCGGTGACTGATGCATTAGCAACGTTTCCAAGTTCAGTTATTGCGATTGCATTAGAAGAGCTTGCAACTGTTGGTGTTGATACATGGTTTAGTGCATTGGTTTATGGTGCGCATCAAGTTCTTCTTGCGACTAACACAAAATATATTCCTGCCACGATTGATCGTGTTTTATCGAATGAGCTTGCAATGGCTCAACGTTTCTTAACCGAAATGGGTTATGACGCTGATCGTATTTGTCTGTTTGATTTTAGTGATGTTGAAAACTTTGTTTCTTATGACGATGCACTAGTTTCTCCTGTTACAGAGGCTTTAACTGGCTCTAAACGTGAAAAACTATTTACTTCACTTGAAATGCTTTACACCGAAGCGAGTACAAAACCAGAACAATCTTCCGTTGTAGAAAAAGCGCCTTATGGTTCTGTTTCATGTGACACAACGGATTGTACTTTATGTATGAGTTGTGTGGCAGTTTGTCCAACTCGCGCTTTACATGCCATTGGTGATCGTCCAGGACTTCTATTTATTGAAGAGGACTGTGTTCAATGTGGTATGTGTGAAAAAGCATGTCCTGAAAAAGTCATTTCATTAGAACCTCGTTTTAATTGGGATTGGCATGCTCGTAAAGAAGCGCGTCTTGTTCATGAAGAGCCTGCGGCTTGTTGTATCAGTTGTGGAAATGCATTTGCGCCAGCATCTATGGTGAAAATGTTAACTGAAAAACTTCAAGGACATTCTCACTTCCAAGGTGATGCTATTCGTCGTTTATCCATGTGTGAAGATTGTCGTGTTCGCGATATTTTCGAACAAATGGAAAAAGATCCAGAAAGTCAGGCTCGAGTTTAAGGAACGAAGATGGAAACAATTGCTATGAGCCCAGCTCAAACGTCATTGAATGAAGACGCAGTACTTCGTATTGAAATTTATAACATGCTTGCACATTTATTTCGTCAAGCGCCTGATCAAAATGTATTGAATTTTTTGGCTGATATAGATGTTGATACGGCTAATAAACCTCAACAATCTACGATGTCTGCTGCTTGGCCTTTACTGAAACTTGCAGCACAAAAGAGCATGCCACTTGCAGTTGAAGAAGAATATCAAGATGTCTTTATTGGTATTGGTCGCGGTGAAGTTGTGCCTTTTGGATCATGGTATTTAACAGGTTCATTAATGGAAATGCCTCTGGCTTATCTTCGACGAGATCTTAAGCAATTAGGATTTGAACGTGATGAGTCAGTGAAAGAACCGGAAGATCATATTGCGGCTTTGCTTGAAGTGATGGCAATGCTAGTTGAAGGCGGCGATGAGCACCTTCAAAAAACGTTCTTTAATCGTCACTTAGCTGAGTGGTGTGAAAAGTTCTGTACCGATGTTAAAGCTGCTAACAGTGCTGTTTTTTATACTGCTGTTGGTGAGCTCGCTTTGCAGTTTTTAACTGTAGAGAAAACACGCTTTTTAGAATCAAAATAATCCCTATACGTTGCTTGCAACGGTTTGATTCAAAGCAATAAAACTAAGGCAAAAACCCATCGTAACTTATTTTAGTGACGATAAAGGAGCAAACTTTATGAGTGAGCAAAAAACCAATGAAAGCCGTCGTCAATTGTTGAAAAACATTGGCTTAACAGTGGCTGCTGGTGCTGTTGCTGCTGGAACGACAACAGCAGTTCAAGCTGTTGAAAAGTCAGAAGAGAAAAAAACAAAAACAACTAAAGGTTATCACGAGACCCAACACATTCGTGATTACTACAACACTTTGTAAGGCGGAGCTCTAAATGAAACTTACTAAACGTTCCGATAAAGTGAGCAAAGCAGAAAACCAACTGGGTATTTCTCGTCGTTCTTTTATTCGTAATACATCTCTAGCTGCGGCTGGTGGCGTTGCAGGTGCAAGCATGTTTGCACCAGGTATGATGAAAAAAGCAGAAGCTGCATCAGAAGATGTGTACGACGCGCCTAAAGTGGTTAAACGTACTATTTGCTCACACTGTTCAGTGGGTTGTGGTATTTACGCAGAGACGCAAGATGGTGTCTGGACTCACCAGGAACCCGCTTTTGATCACCCTTTTAATGCTGGTGGACACTGTGCGAAAGGCGCAGCACTTCGTGAACATGGTCACGGTGCACGTCGCGTAAAATACCCAATGAAACTTGTTAATGGCAAGTGGAAGAAACTGAGCTGGGAACAGGCGTTAGATGAAGTTAGCCAACAAGTGCTTAAGATCCGTGAAGAATCAGGCCCAGATTCTGTTTACTTCCTAGGTTCTGCAAAACATAACAACGAACAAGCTTACATGTTCCGCAAAATGGTTTCTATGTGGGGCTCGAACAACGTTGACCACCAAGCGCGTATTTGTCACTCAACAACAGTGGCAGGTGTAGCGAACACTTGGGGTTACGGTGCAATGACTAACTCGTTAAACGACATGCATAACTGTAAGTCGATGTTATTCATTGGTTCAAACCCAGCTGAAGCTCACCCAGTAGCAATGCAGCACATCCTTATCGCGAAAGAAACGAACAGCTGTAAGATTGTGGTTGTCGATCCACGCCGTACACGAACTGCGGCAAAAGCAGATCACTACGTTTCACTTCGTCCAGGTACTGACGTTGCTTTTGTATGGGGGGTGCTATACCACATCTTCAACAATGGCTGGGAAGATAAAGAATTCATCCGTCAACGTGTATACGGTATGGACGAAGTTCGTGCAGAAGTGGCGAAATGGAATCCAAAAGAAGTTGAGCGCGTATCTGGCGTGCCAGAAGATCAAGTTTATCAAACAGCGAAAATGCTGTCTGAAAACCGTCCTGGCTGTGTTGTTTGGTGTATGGGTGGTACTCAGCATACAACAGGTAACAACAACACACGTGCTTACTGTATCCTTGAACTTGCACTTGGCAATATGGGTAAATCAGGCGGCGGTGCAAACATCTTCCGTGGTCACGATAACGTACAGGGCGCAACAGACTTTGGCGTGCTTTCTGACAACCTGCCTGGTTACTACGGCCTATCTGAAGGAGCTTGGAAACACTGGGCACAAGTGTGGGATGTAGACTACTCATGGCTACAAGGTCGTTTCGACCAAAACACTTACAACGGAAAAAAACCAATGAACAGTGCGGGTATTCCTGTCTCTCGTTGGATCGACGGTGTGTTAGAAAACAAAGATAAGATTGAACAGCGCGATAACATCCGCGCCATGTTCTACTGGGGCCATGCTGTAAACTCACAGACTCGTGGTCCTGAAATGAAAACTGCGATGGAAAAACTGGATATGATGGTTATCGTTGACCCATACCCAGGTGTTGCCGCTGTAATGAATGGTCGTACAGACAATGTATACCTATTCCCAGCGACTACGCAGTTTGAAACATACGGCTCAGTAACAGCAACTAACCGTTCTATTCAGTGGCGTGATCAAGTTATCGAACCGCTATTTGAATCGAAACCTGATCACGAAATCATGTACTTGCTTTCTAAGCGTCTTGGTTTTGCAGATCAATTATTTAAAAACATTAAAGTTGAAAATAACCGCCCACACATTGAAGACATTACACGTGAATTCAACAAAGGTATGTGGACGATTGGTTACACAGGTCAAAGCCCTGAGCGTCTAAAAGAGCACCAACAAAACTGGCATACATTCAATCGTACTTCTCTTGAAGCGATTGGTGGCCCAGTGAACGGTGAAACTTACGGTCTACCTTGGCCTTGTTGGGGTACGCCTGAGATGAAACACCCAGGTACACACATTCTTTATGATACATCTAAGACGGTTGCACAGGGTGGCGGTAACTTCCGTGCACGTTTTGGTGTTGAGCACAATGGTGTAAGCCTATTGGCTGACGATAGCTACTCATTAGGTTGTGAGCTAGAAGATGGTTACCCAGAGTTTACCGCTAAGATGTTAAAGCAACTTGGTTGGTGGGACGATCTAACAGCAGAAGAGAAAGTGGCTGCTGAAGGCAAAAACTGGAAAACTGATCTTTCTGGTGGTATTCAGCGTGTAGCGATTAAACACGGTTGTATTCCATACGGTAACGCCAAAGCACGTACTGTGGTTTGGACATTCCCAGATGCAGTACCTATTCACCGTGAGCCACTGTACACACCTCGTCGTGATCTTCTTCCTGAGTACCAAACTTGGGATGATAAAGCACACTTGTTCCGTCTACCAACACTGTACAAGTCAATTCAAGACAAAGATGTATCAAAAGAATACCCAATTATTCTCACATCTGGTCGTTTGGTTGAGTACGAAGGTGGTGGTGAAGAAACGCGTTCAAACCCATGGCTTGCAGAGCTACAAAAAGAAATGTTCGTTGAGCTTAACCTAAAAGATGCAAACGATCGTGGCATTAAAGATGGCGAGATGGTTTGGGTTGAAGGTGCAGAAAAAGGCCGTATTAAAGTGAAAGCGATGGTAACCCCACGTGTTCGTGAAGGCTTAGCATTCTTACCATTCCACTTCGGTGGCGAATTCGAAGGTGAAAGCCTACGTAGTCATTATCCAGAAGGATGTGCGCCTTATGTTTCTGGCGAAGCTGCTAACACAGCAACGACATACGGTTACGATCCAGTAACTCAGATGCAAGAAACAAAAGTCACCCTTTGTAACATCACTAAAGCGTAAGGAGTCATCAAATGGCACGTATGAAATTTCTTTGTGACTCTAAGCGTTGTATTGAATGCAACGGTTGTGTGACAGCTTGTAAAAATGCTAACTCAGAAGCAGTAGGCTGGGGTATTCAACGTCGTCGCGTTGTGACACTAAACGATGGTCTACCAGGTGAAACCTCTATTTCTGTTGCTTGTATGCACTGTAGTGATGCGCCTTGTATGGCGGTTTGTCCGGCAGATTGTTTTAGTCAAACAGAAGATGGCATCGTTCAGCACGATAAAGATCTTTGTATTGGTTGTGGTTACTGTCTATTTGCTTGTCCATTTGGAGCGCCTCAGTTCCCTAAACAGGAAGCGTTCGCAGAGCGTGGCAAAATGGATAAATGTACTTATTGTTCTGGCGGTCCAAATACTGAACCTGGTTCAGAAAAAGAGCGTGTACTTTACGGCGCAAACCGTATTGCAGAAGGTAAGTTACCAATGTGTGCATCTATGTGTTCGACTAAATCACTACTTGCAGGTGATGCTGAGAAGATTTCTGAAATCTTCAGCAAGCGTGTTGTTGCTCGTGGTGCAAAAGATGCCGGTTGGGCAAGTACTGAAGATCTAGCGTACGACGCAGCAAAAGTACGTAAAGCGTAATTGTCTTTATTTGGGCTTAACATAGGTGTGAGCCCAAATATTAGATCTCGGATGTAACAAATTTCTGTTCAAATTGAGCAGGCAGGAGCTTTAATGACTAAGCGAATTCAACGCTGGTTAACGGTATTCGTTACCGCATTAATGGTTGCGTTTTCTGTCCAAGTGATGGCAAACGAAGCCACTACATCAACCAGTAGCGAGCAACTTGGCGAATCTGTGGTAAAAAAAGAAGTCATAGGTTTTGCAGGTGCTGATTATTGGCGAGCGGTCAAGGATGGCGAAAAAGGGTATACCACATCGGGTTGGCCTGAGCATGATGTGTTGATCAGTGTGCCTGGTCAAACATGGTATATCTTAAAAGAAAAGTGGATGTCACCACTTGGCGCGATGGCTATTTTTGGCAGCCTTGTGATGGTAACGCTAGCCTACTTTGTGGTAGGCCCTCTTAAATTAAGTAAGCCTAAAACTGGTCGTAAAATTCAGCGTTGGAGCCGGATGGATCGTGCTTTACACTGGAGTTTGGCATTCACATTTTTAACGTTAGGTTTTAGCGGTTTAGCTCTTGTTTACGGTAAACATTTTATTAAACCTATCGTCCCAACAGAAGTGTGGGGCTGGATCATTTATGCCGCGAAACAATACCATAACTATATGGGGCCATTATTCGCAATCATTCTTCTTTTAGTGGTCGTTAAATGGTGGCGTAAGAGTATCTTCAATAAAGTTGATATTGATTGGTTTAAAAAAATGGGTGGTATGGTGGGCAAACATAAAGGCTCACACCCTAAAGCTGGTTTCTCAAATGGTGGTGAAAAAGCACTGTTCTGGCTACTTGCCTTCTTTGGTGTATTCATTGTCGTGAGTGGTTTTGTTTTAGACTTTCCAATTTTCGACCAAACGCGTCGACACATGGAATTATCAAATCTCATACACATGATTTCAGCACTTATTCTGATCTGTGGCTTTATTTTCCACATCTATATTGGTTTGTTCGGTATGGAAGCGGGTCTTGACGGCATGGTAACTGGTGAAGTGGATGAAACGTGGGCGCGTGAACACCACAGCGAATGGTTTGAAGAAGTAAAAGATCTGCCTGAAAACCAACCAGGATACAGTGAATCACAGCAGCATGAAGCGAAGAGTAAACCTTCGTCTAATGCATAATCATAGTTAGTGATTTTTAAAACCGACATTCGTGTCGGTTTTTTTATACCTAAAATTCGAGCTTAATGTTTTTTTTGTTACTTATAGCTATTCATTCATCCTGTTAAGTTTTTGTACAATAAAGTAAAATACTACTGCCAATAATATCAATAATAAAACATTAAAAAGGATTAATTGATGAGGAATAAAGCAGGATTTACCCTGATTGAAGTTGTTATTGTTATCGTCATTCTCGGTATCCTTGCTGTTACTGCGGCTCCTAAATTCCTCAATATTTCTTCAGATACGTATCGCGCCAAGCTACATGAGCTTAAAGGATCTATGACTGAAATATCTCGGATTATCTACGGAAAAGCTGTAATACAAGGCGATGAAAATGATATTACCGGCCGTAAAAAGGTAGAGGGGATCGCTATCTGGAATGGTTACCCGAAAGCAATATATGTCGGTATTGGTTTAACGATTGTGGATTTTAATAAAAACTGGGCATTTAACCAAGATAAGACGGGTTCTAATTCACATAATGGTGGTGAGCGTGTTTTTGTTGCGACTTTTCTCAAAAAACTGGATAGAAAAGACAAAGATGATGTTAATAAAATCAAAGCGACCAATTGTTATTTAAGTTACAAAGAAAATAACACTGGGGGCGAACCTATTATTACAATTATTGATTCAGGTTGCTGATCTAACTGTGATACTGAAAAGTTTATTTACACGGTTTTGTAGGGTGAAATCACGCATAATTAAGAACCTAGATTGTTAGGGTTAAATTCTTTGTATTTCAGTGCTATAAAGGCAGTATAAATACTGAAATAAAGGATGTTCATATGCTTTTTCCCTATAAAAATATCGTTGTACTTACGGGTGCAGGTATCTCGGCTGAATCGGGCATCCGAACTTTCCGTGCCGCTGATGGTTTATGGGAAGAACATCGTGTTGAAGATGTTGCAACACCAGAAGGCTATTTACGTGACCCTGAGCTTGTGCAACGCTTTTATAATGCGCGTCGAGCCCAAATCGAGAATGGCTCTGTAGCGCCTAATGCTGCACATATTGCACTTGCTAAACTTGAACAAGAATTAGATGGTAACGTGACTATTGTTACGCAAAACATTGATAATTTGCATGAGAGAGCAGGAAGTAAAAATGTCATTCATATGCATGGAGAGTTATTAAAAGCACGATGCTGTGAATCAGGACAAACAATTGAATGGCATGGTGACTTAACGACCTGTGATCATTGTCATTGTTGTCAAATTCCTGCACCGATGCGTCCTGATATTGTATGGTTCGGTGAGATGCCAATTGGAATGGATAGAATTCATGATGCCATTGTGAAGGCGGATTTATTCATTTCTATTGGTACTTCTGGCAATGTATATCCAGCAGCTGGATTTGTACATGAAGCTGCTTTACAGGGCGCTCATACGATTGAATTAAATCTTGAACCAAGTAACGTAGAAAATGAATTTGAAGAAAAACGTTATGGTAAAGCTTCTGAATTAGTACCTGCTTATGTAGACGAAATATTATCTGCTTAATAAAAAAGCCTCAAGTTTGAGGCTTTTTTATTATAAGAACAAAAGGTGAGCATGTTTTTCGATTAATTAAGATATATCGTAAACGTGATAACCTTTTTGTAATAAGCATTGGCGAAGAACGGATGACTTTTTATGTTTTTCATCTTTAGATGCTTCATTAGAGCCTGCTACGTATCCGCCAGCTGCACCAACAACAGCACCTAATGCAGTTACAACTCCTGGATGTTTTATCGTATCGTAATTATCCGAATCGTAAGCGCCTGCACCAAAAGCTGTAGCACCTGCTAGAGTGCCAATTACTACATCTCTCTTTTTTGTTGCTGACGTCATTTCAGGTGTTGAAACACTATCAGCAAAATGGTTGCAGTAATCATAATCTTTTTGATATTGAGCAGTATCAACACCATTCATGTCAACGACGAGTTCTTTATCGACTGGTGTCATCGGGGCGCTACAAGCCGAAAGGGTTGAAACGAATAAAACGGGGATTAGCGCTTTAAATTTTGTAGACATTATAACCTTATAACTTACATCTAAAATGGTTGTTATAGCTTATATAGAAATTCTGAATCAAAACTGTATGAGTAAATTGTCATAATTATTGAATGGTTATATGATTTTATTAGGTTATAGATAACCGTCTGACTCAAATAAAAAAACCGAGCATTTAGCTCGGTTTTTTTGCATTTAACGATGAGTGGCTATTATTCACCAGCTTTTAGTTTTTGGAAGTATTCTTCGTAAACTTCAGTCATAGGACCAACGCTGTTCTGCCATTCACCTGCATCCATTACAGATTGTGGTGGGTAGATGCTTGGATCGTTAACAAAATCTGCTGGAAGCAGTTTCTTAGCGGCAGCAACTGGTGTTGGGTAACCAATTTGTAGTGCGATCTTCGCAGCGATGTCTGGACGAAGTAGGAAGTTGATCATCTTGTATGCATTGTCGATGTTCTTCGCATTCTTAGGAATAGAGATGTTATCCATCCAGAAGATTGCGCCTTCTTTTGGCCATACGATGTCGATTGGAGCGCCATCTTTACGTGCCATGTAAGCAGAACCATTCCAAAGCATACCGAGTGATGTTTCACCAGCCATGTATGGGTTAGCAGGGTAGTCTGAGTTAAATACTAATACGTTTGGCATTAGTTTCTTCAACTCTTCATATGCTGCTTTGATTTGCTTAGGATCTTCAGTGTTACCAGAGTAACCAAGTTTACGTAGCGCTACGTGGAATACTTCACGTGCATCATCCATCATCATTAGCTGACCTTGCCATTTAGGATCCCATAGGTCTGCCCAGCTAGTGATTTTAGACTTGTCGATCATGTCTGTGTTAACACCGATACCCGTTGCTCCCCAAATGTACGGAATAGAGTAGTCGTTGTTAGGATCAAAAGGTTTATTTAAAAAGTTAGGATCTAGACCTGCGAAGTTTGGAATTTTAGAATGGTCGATTTTTTGAAGCATACCTTCATTACGCATTTTAGCTACATAATAAGTAGAAGGAACAACAAGGTCGTAACCTTTATCGTAGGTCTTTAGCTTGGCGTACATCGTCTCATTCGACTCGTAAGTCGAATAAATAACTTTAATGCCTGTTTCTTTTGTGAACTCTTCTAAAACATCTGATGGGATGTATTCAGACCAGTTGTAAAAGTACAGCTCATTAGATTTATTGCTATCATCGGCAGTCGCAACGTTCGAAAACATTGACATTGCACATGCAGCACCGGCCATTAATAAAGACCATTTTTTCATTGTGTTAGCTCCTAACTAAACAGGATATCGAGAGTGTTCTCTAGCGGTATTGACCGCTTCTCCTAATTGGTTGTCGACGCATGATACATGCAGAAACAGATGTTGATTATAAAACAGAGTTATTATAGCAGAGATTATTCGTCGAGCGCATCACAAAACAAGAGTAATTTGTCTGTTAAATTCCGCTATCATATTGATAAATAACAAACATGATAAGTAAAACCTTAGAAAATAACACAACTAACCATGTTTATTAATAAATAACAAATATAAAAAAAGCTGCCATTGGCAGCTTTTGTTTTACTTATTGATCCGCTTTTAATTCAAGGAAATAATTTTCGTAGCGGATATTCATGTCACCAACTGAATCTTGCCACTCACCACGATCAAGATCTTCTTGTGGTGGGAATAGAGTTGGGTCATCTTTATATTTAGCGTTAGATTTTTCTACTGCCGTGAGGTAGCCGGTTTGCTCTGAAATTTGAGCGGCAATATCTGGGCGTAGTAGGAAGTCGATCATCTTATGTGCTGCTTCTACATTCTTCGCGTTTCTAGCTATTGCTAAACTATCAACCCAGAAAATACCGCCTTCTTTTGGCCAAACAAGTTTAATTGGTAAACCTTCTTTTTGTGCTGCTGCTGCTGAGCCATTCCACAACATACCTAGACCCACATCACCCGCTAGGTAGGGCGCTGCAGGGTTATCTGAGTTAAATACCAGTACGTTTGGCATGAGTTTCTCAAGCTCTGCTTTCGCTTCGTCAATTTCTTTTGGGTTGGTAGTGTTGCCAGAGTAACCTAGCTTACGTAATGCAATATGGAAGACTTCACGGGTGTCGTCCATTAGCATTAATTGACCTTTAAGGTCAGGATTCCATAAGTCTGCCCAGCTGTCGAAATCTTCTGGGTCGTACATATCAGTATTAACCGCAAGACCTGTCATTGCGATTACGTGTGGAATTGAGTAATCGTTATTTGGATCAAAAGGTTTATCTAAGTAGTTCTTATCAAGCTCAGTAAAGTTCGATAGCTTTGATTTATCAATTTTTTGCAACATACCTTCGTCGCGCATTTTCGCAACAAAGTAAGTTGATGGCACAACCAGATCGTAACCTGTAGGGTGGGCACGAAGTTTTGCATACATGGTTTCATTCGACTCGTAAGTCGAGTAGATCACTTTAATACCTGTCTCTTTCGTGAATTGTTCACGAAGCTCAGTAGAGATATACGGCCCCCAGTTCATAAATACTAACTGTTTGTCTTTCTCTTCTTCTGAAGCAAAAGCATTAAAACTTGCTGAAAGTAGGGCTGTACTAATAACAAGAGATGACCATTTTTTCATTCGAGTGTCTTCGTAGTGAATGCGATAAAAAGTGGCCGAAATTTAGAGCAAGTTTCCGTTTTTAGATAGCAAAAAAGTGTTTGAAAATGTTACAGGAGAATATATTTAAAGGTCATTGAATAATATGTAAAAAAAATGGCTAACTGAATACAGTTAGCCATTTAGCATTAGCTGTTGTTGATGCTTACTTTATTTTGTCTCGAGCCAGTAATTGTGAGCAAATAACCAGAACAAGAGAAACTATCAACATCACTGTCGCTAGGGCGTTCACCTCAGGTGAAATACCGACTTTAACCATTGAGTAAATCTTCAATGGTAAGATTTCGTAAGTTGGACCCGTTACGAACGAGCTTACAATTACATCATCTAGCGATAGGGTGAAGCTTAATAACCAACCTGCAGCAACTGCGGGTTTTGCCAATGGTAGGATAATCTGTTTTAAGATAACCCACTCACTAGCGCCCAAGTCACGTGCTGCTTCAAGCATTTTCACATCAAAGCCTTTTAATCGGCTGTAAACTGTTACAACAACAAAAGGTAAACAGAATGTGATATGAGAAAGCAATAGCGTTAAGAAGCCTAAGTTCGTACCCAATAGTAAGAACAGTGCAAGTAGCGAGATTGCCATTACGATGTCTGGAGACATCATAACGAGAAATAGCATACCTGATACAAACTTCTTACCTTTAAAGTTATAACGAAATAAAGCAACAGCCGTTAAACTACCAATTAGGGATGCTGCTGTTGCAGAGAACACAGCGATAGTGATCGAGTGTCCTGCCGCTTGCATTAAACTGTCATTGTTAACCAGTTGCTCATACCATTTAGTGGTAAAGCCACCCCATTTCATACCGAATTTGCTTTCGTTGAATGAGTTAACAATCAGGATAATGATAGGGGTATATAAAAATGCATATACCACCGACATAAAGCTAAATTTAAACAAGCGTCCCATTATTCAAGCTCCACTTTTTTGTTCAGCAACTTACCTGCACGGTAGTAGGCATACAGCATAATTGCCATTGCTAACGTAAGGGCAATACTTGTTGCAGAACCAAATGGCCAATCTCGCGCGTTTAAAACCTGACTCTTAATAACATTACCAATCAGTAAGTTCTTCGCGCCGCCTAAAAGGTCGGAAACGTAGAACATACCCAAAGCAGGCAGTAATACCAATAAACAACCTGCAATAACACCAGGCATGGTTAGTGGGAAGATCACTTTAATAAAGGTTTGAACCTTATTTGCGCCCAAGTCGCGAGCTGCTTCAATGTAGTTATTATCAAGCTTTTCGATAGCGGAGTAGAGTGGTAGCACCATAAATGGTAGCAAGATATACACTAAACCGATCATTACTGCGTACTCGGTGTACATAATACGCAGTGGCTTATCGATAATATCGAGGTACATTAATGTGTTATTTAAAATACCACGCGTACCCAACATCAGTTTAAGGCCATATGTACGAATTAGAGAGTTAGTCCAAAATGGTACGATAACCAAAAACAGCATAAATGGACGCCATTTCTCTGGCATTTTTGCAATGGCATAAGCAAAAGGGTAACCAATTACTAAACACAGAATGGTTGCTGTGATTGCCATGTAAAAAGAGTGCCAAAGTACTTTTGCGTACAGTGGATCAAACAGTCTTTCATAGTTATCAAACGTGAAGACCATTTTGATTAGATTTGCATCATCACGCGTTAGGAAACTCGTTCCTATAATCATTAAGTTAGGTACAAATACAAACAGTACTAACCAACTAACAACTAACGCGATAATGAAATTCTGTAAATTAAACTTCTTGCTCATCAGCGAGTACCACTTCCCAACTTTCAATCCAAGTAATGGCAACTTTTTGGTCAAGAGAGTGGTCTACGTCAGGGTCATCTTCGTTGAAGAATTCGCTAACCATCACAGACTTGCCAGACTCTAACTGCACCACAGAATCCAATGTCATACCTTTATAGGTACGTTCACGAACATAACCCACGATGCCGTTAGTTTCGTCACCGTTATGGATCTCTTCGATAAGAATGTCTTCAGGTCGAAGTAATACTTTAACCTTATCACCAACATTCACATCTAAATCACAGTGGATCAATGAGTGGCGACCTTCAACATCAGCCATGATACGTTTTTCGTCTAAACGCTCTTTAACTGTTGCATCAAATACGTTGATTTCACCGATAAAGTGGGCAACAAATAAATTCGTTGGTTCTTCATAAATTTCACGAGGTGAACCATCTTGCTCAACGTGACCATCGCGCATAACAATGATGCGATCAGACATAGATAAGGCTTCTTCTTGATCGTGTGTTACGAAAATAAAGGTAATGCCTAACTTACGCTGTAGTTGTTTCAACTCAAGCTGCATCTGTTTACGTAATTTGTAATCAAGTGCAGACAGTGATTCATCAAGTAAAAGAACTTTTGGTTTGTTTACAACCGCACGAGCAATCGCAACACGTTGTTGCTGACCACCGGACAGTTGATGAGGTTTACGAGGGGCAAACTTTTCAAGTTGCACCATACGCAATGCTTCCATTACACGCGGCTCAATATCGCTCGCGGGTACTTTTTGCATGCGTAAACCAAACGCGACGTTCTCAAACACTGTCATATGTGGGAACAGTGCGTAACTCTGAAACACCGTGTTTACTAGACGTTGTTCAGCAGGAATGTCTGTAACATCTTTGCCATCAATGGTGATCTGCCCATCATCGGCAGTTTCAAATCCAGCAATTAGACGAAGTACTGTGGTTTTACCACAGCCTGATGGACCTAGAATGGTTAGAAACTCACCATTGTTTACGTTTAGGTCCAAACCTGAAATGATCTGCTTACCGTCAAAGCTTTTGCTAAGACCCTTCAGCTGAATGACAGGTTTCTGAGATGTTTTTTCAGCGTTCAATTCTACGTTATCTCCACCCTGGGATTATTTGGTTAAATCCCAACATTTTGGCTTTAAAATAAAGGGCGCATGATAGACCTGTAGTCTTTCAAATTAAAGCGTTTTTTCACTAATTTTAATGCAAAGATGTAATATTTTTCATCGTTAAGTAGTGAAATCCCTTATATGGTGTCAGTCACTTTATCGATTTTATAAACAATCTTTTACTAACATGTCGGTAATATGATTATTCAAAAAACTATCGTTATAATAAAAAACCTTATTACAGCTTAGTCTTAATAATCGATCTTTAAATGAAAGACGATTTTATTATCAGCTTTTTTGACTTTTTTGCATGAAAAACACACAAATTAGTCAGCTTGACTGTTTTTTTATCTTAGAAATGTTTTTGTCTTACCCTCTCTGAAGTACAATGCCGCCATTACACCAATAACTGACATGAGTATGAAAGAGCCAATTAATCGAAGCTTCCACATTGGTGGGTCTATTGAAAAAGCATTGAAGGGGGAAGTGGAGCTACAACCCGTCACTGTTTTAGTTGAAGCATGGAAAATCACAGGGAAGAACATTTTTAGCTTTTTGCCTGCCGTAATTTGCTTGTTTCTTGCGCAAGTTGCATTATTACTTTTAGGGCTTGAAGTTCAATTAGGTAGCCCAACGGTATTTTTTGATGCTTTCATTACAGGGCAGGGATTTACCGCTGAAATACTAAAAGCGGGCTTTATGGCTAATTTTTGGTCTGATGTGCTTATTGCGCCACTCTATGCAGGGGTTAGCCTAATGGCATTAAACCATGCGGTTGGTTTACCAACCAAGCCAAGCCAGATCGTTAAAGGGTTTTCTTTTACCCTTGTTTCATTAATTACCATGTTACTGCTTTCTTCTATTCAAGGACTAGGTAGCAGTGTTTTCCCATTAATTGGCTTATTCCTAACAATGGCATTAAGCATGGCTATTTTATTAGTGTGCGAAAAGAAAGTATCACCAATAAAAGCGATTCAATACTCTTTCATGGCAACGATCCGTAAAGTATTGCCAATGACGGCTATCTATATTGTGATCATGCTAATGTTCTTTATCTCGATTGCTACTGCAGGTATCGGATTGATTTGGACATTACCTTTCTTCTTTAACGTGAAAGGGATTATTTATCGCAATATGTTTGGCGTAACATTACAAGTTACTTCTGTGGCAAAAAGTGATGATGAGCAACCTCCACAAGATGGCGGTGAGCCACCAGTTGATAAGATAGATAAAGATGTCTTTAATGCGTAAAGCATAAGTTTAAAAAAAAGCTCCTAGGTTAGGGGCTTTTTTATTATTTGAATAACACCCTAACGCACTATAACTTTATATTTGATTGATAAAATAACGAACAGTAACTAATAAAAATCATGATTCAATCATTTTAAAAGCTTTAATAGGGCATATTGGCCTAAATACCCGTCTATTCATATTAAAACTGATACATCGCAAAAATAGTAATTAACTTATCCGTCATAATTTATTACGCAAATAAATAAGCTATGTAAGGTTAATGATGGATAAGTTACTTGAACGTTTTTTACGATATGTTCGCATCGAAACACAATCTGATGGTGATGTTGCATCATGTCCGAGTACTGCAGGGCAATTTAACCTTGCACAACAACTAAAATCTGAAATGGAAGAGTTGGGTTTATCTGATATTTCATTAGATGAACATTGCTATTTAATGGCACGTCTTCCTTCAAATGTTTCTGCTGATATTCCAGCTATTGGTTTTATTGCTCACATGGATACAGCACCTGATGCTTCAGGTCTAAATGTTAAACCACAAATTGTAGAAAACTATCAAGGTGGTGATATTGCATTAGGCATTGGTGATGAAGTGCTATCTCCCATTCAATATCCCGACTTAAATAAGTTACACGGTCACAATATTATCACTACCGATGGTACAACACTGCTAGGTGCGGATAATAAGGCCGGGGTTGCTGAAATCATGACTGCCATTGCGTATCTTGTGGCACACCCTGAAATTAAACATGGTGATATTTGTATTGGTTTTACACCTGATGAGGAAATCGGACGTGGGGCTGATCTCTTTGATGTTGAGAAGTTCAATGCACAATGGGCTTACACCATAGATGGTGGACCTATAGGTGAATTAGAGTTTGAAAACTTTAATGCAACCTCTGCTGATGTGATTTGTCATGGAACCAATGTTCACCCTGGAACTGCGAAAGGTAAGATGGTGAACTCAATGAACATTGCCGCGCAGTTTCAGTTAATGATGCCCAGCAATGAAACGCCAGAAGCGACAGAAGGGTATGAAGGTTTCTACCATTTAAAATCAATGAAACCATCTGTCGCTAAAACAGAGTTAGGTTATATCATTCGTGATTTTAGCCGTGAAGGGCAAGAACAACGTAAAGCCTTTATGCAGCAGAAAGTTGATGAACTAAATCTACAACTTGAAAAAGGGCGTGTAGAGTTAGTGTTAACCGATTCATATTTCAATATGCGTGAAATGGTAGAGCCATATCCACATATCATTGAATTAGCGAAATCAGCAATGATTGAATGCGACGTACAGCCAGAGATCAAACCGATTAGAGGTGGTACAGACGGCGCGCGTTTATCATTTAAAGGATTACCATGCCCGAATATCTTTACTGGCGGATATAATTTTCATGGTATTCATGAGTTTATTACTGTCGAAGGGATGGAAAAGGCAGTAAATGTGATTATAAAACTGGTTGAAAAAACAACAGAAAAATATAGCTAATGCGTTGTAGCTAATTAAAGCCCCTAACATGTTTTAAATCATAATAAACGTGTTAGGGGGTTTTGTTATTCGTGATCTGTGCCTTTAAGTATTTCGTTTAGCTTTTTCAAAATAGTATGAACGGCGTGTCCTTTTGTGACTTCACCACCTTGCTCAACTTCAATTTTCTTTTTACCGTATAAGCCGGTTTCTTCTTCAGCGATATGAAGCCAGTCTGGATGCCAGTAAAAAGATTGACCGCCATCTGTGATCCAATTATGTACACCACAATTTTCACCACGGTAGTTAAGATCTTTAGCTTGGTAAGCCATACTTTATCCTTTTTTTTATAGTCAGTTATGTCAGAACAATATAGAAAATCAGAATACTAAACCGTGATCTAAGTATAATATTTATAGTGAATGTAACCAATTATTAATATAAATAATGGGATTAGATTCTCACGTTTCGTTCTGACTAACTGTATTTGTGATGAGCTTTTGAATCTCATTACAGCAGTCTTCCCAACCCAAATTGTCAGTATTATTCTAGCGTTATTATTAATGTCTTAATAAGGGCAACGATGGACACCCTCGAACAAGTTCATAGTCAAAAAGTCTATTTTTGTACCGATGAAGCGTTAGCAAATGCACAAGTACAATGTTTGGAAGTGCTGTATGACTTTAATCAAACTCGACCTTCTGAATATGATAAGCGCCAAGCTATCATGAAAGATTTGTTTGCTGCTGTGGGTGATAATTGCTACATCGAGCCACCGCTACGTGCTAATTGGGGAATCAATACACATATAGGCAATAACGTTTACGCTAATTTTAATCTTACCTTGGTTGATGATACCCATATCTATATTGGTGACAGTGTCATGATCGGACCTAATGTCACTATTGCAACAGCAGGTCATCCTATCGACCCTGATCTTCGTCGCGATGTGGCCCAATTTAATATTCCAGTGACGATTGGAAATAATGTCTGGTTAGGTGCACATGTGGTGGTTTTACCAGGTGTGACAATAGGTGAGAATACGGTGATTGGTGCAGGTAGTATTGTTACCAAAGATATTCCTGCCAATGTGGTTGCAGTCGGTAACCCTTGCCGAATATTAAGACCGATTACTGAGCACGATAAAGAGTATTACTATAAGAACCGCCGGATTCATGAGTAATTATTTCTATTCATTTACAATGATTGCTCTCTAACAGGTAAAATAGTGTGATAAACACTCAGTGGTAAAGGTTATATGACAGCTTCAATTAAATTTATTGCAACAGACATGGATGGCACGCTGCTTTGTGAAAAAAAGCAATTACCATCGGATTTTTATGATGTATTCAACCAACTACAGCAAAAGAATGTGCTATTTGCTGCGGCATCAGGGCGTCAATATCAAAGCCTAGTGAATACATTTGCTCCAATTAAAGATGATATGATCTTTATTGCTGAGAACGGTACATTAGTAATGTATCAAGGAAAAGAGTTGTATAGCTCAACTATCCCAACCAATGAAATTCACGATATTCTTAAAACTGTTAAGCAAGTACAGGACTGTGACATTGTGTTATGTGGTAAGAATGCAGCCTATACCGAAGCCACCAGCGAACAAGCTTTAGATGAAATTCGTAAGTATTACCATAATCTTGAGTTAGTTGATGATTTACTGGCTGTTGATGATGAGTTTATTAAAGTCGCGGTTTTAAATTTCAATGGTACAGAAGAGCATGTTTATCCAGTGCTATCACCGCAATTTGGTGGCACACATCAAGTGGTCGTAAGTGCGAAGATTTGGCTTGATTTAATGCATAAAACAGCGTCAAAAGGCGCCGCAATAAAGTACTTACAAAAAGAATTCGGTTTTACGTTCGAGGAGAGTATGAGCTTTGGTGATTTCTTCAATGATGTAGAAATGCTTAAAGAAACTTACCATAGCTATGCAATGGACAATGCCCATCCTGAGATAAAAAAATTAGCTCGATTTGAAGCGCCGAGTAATAACGAACAGGGTGTAATGACGGTTATTAAGAAGACAATATTATAATCAGCATCTTAATCTAAAGTTATAAGCCTCAATATATTGTTTTAACAATCATTGAGGCTCTACTTTTACTCTTTAATAAAAAAAGCATTACCATCAATATCGAGTGGTACGATAGGTTTATCGGGTTTTGCGTAACTTAAACGTCCAACACTTTGCGTTACGTGGTAGTTATCGAGTCCAGAAAGCGTCATTAAGTCTAGGCTTTCAATATTGATATAGCCATCTTTTCGTAGTGCGTATTTAGGTAAAATCACTCGCTCAATTTCTCCAATAATCATATATGTACCATTAGATGGAATAGGTATGATTTCGACTAACCTTAAGCCTATTTTTATTGGACTCTCTAATACAAATGGCGCATCAAAATGATTGTCATAGAAAGGGGTGAGACGCGTTTCATTAAATTCTGACACATCTTTAGGATAGCGAGCAGATGTTTGATGGGCTCGTTGGTAGAATTCCTCAGATACAGCGTTAATTGTGTATTGTTCGGTTTGCTGGATGTTTGTATAAGTGTGTCGTTCGACGGTGTTAGGACGTAATATAAAGCCTAATAATGCAGGTGATGATCCAAGATGGATAACAGAACTGACAATGGATACATTTTCATTTCCATCTTTATCTGTCGTTCCTATAAGGTTGGCGCTTTTAAAACCAGGTAAAGAGTTTATTAATTGAACTCTTTGACGTTTTTCCATTGTGTGAATATCACGTGTTGATAATCGAATATTATCCATATATTACCTCAGGTTTCTAAACGTTAAGTTTTTTACGCCTAATGACTGAGTGTGGATCACCTTGATAATATGAATAATAAAGAAATGAAAGAGTTATAAAGCCATAGTGAGTTATGGTTAACTACTTAAAACACTATGGCTAATATTTAACCTGATTTAATGCATCACTGGTTATAACGAGCCATTAAATGCTGTTTAAAGAAACGAGGATTTAATGTTTCGCCTGTCGCTTGTTTTACTAATTCATCCGTTGAAAGTATACATCCTTTTGACCAGATATTCGTTTCAAGCCATGTAAAAATAGGGGATAAATCACCTGATGTAATTGCAGCTTCAACATCTACTACTTTCTTCATTGCAGCCATGAATTGTGCGGCGTACATAGCACCCAGCGTATAAGATGGAAAATAACCAAAGCTACCATCTGTCCAGTGAATATCCTGCATACAGCCATCTTTGAAGTTACCTTTCGTATCAATACCAAGATAAGCTTGCATTTTTTGATCCCAAATTTCAGGAATATCGTCAACTTCGATTATACCTTCAATAAGATCACGTTCAATTTCATAACGCAGAATTACGTGGGCTGGGTAAGTTACTTCGTCAGCATCAACACGGATAAAACCCGGTTTAACGCGAGTATTAATAGTGTTGAGGTTTTCAGCCGTCAGCGCACTATCGGTTTCACGGTTAAATGTTTTCTGTGCTAATGGCGCCAGTTTTCTTGCAAAATCAATATTACGTGAAAGCTGCATTTCAAAAAACAGCGACTGACTTTCATGAATCCCCATTGAACGAGCTTGGCCTACAGGCAGATCTCTCCATTGATGTGGTAAACCTTGCTCATAACGTGCATGACCAGTTTCATGAATAACGCCCATTAAGGCTGAGGTAAAGTCAGTTTCGTCATAACGCGTTGTAATACGTACATCGGTTGATACACCACCACAGAATGGGTGAGTACTGATATCTAACCGCCCATGATTAAAATCGAAGTTTAATAGTTTCATGACGTCTAGACTAAGTGCGTTTTGCTCGGCAATCGGGAATGTTCCGGTTAAAGGCAATACGGCGTCATTCTTCTGCTTGTTTTGCACATCTTGAATAAGCTGCGGCAACCACGATTTTACATCAGCAAAAATACCGTCAAGAATTTCAGAAGTCATTCCTGGTTCGTAAAGATCGAGCAGGGCATCGTATAGACTTAATCCTGTTGCTTTAGAGCGAATAGCCGCTTCTTGACGTGCAAGTTTCACAACAGGAGCGAGGTTTTGTTTAAATCCTTCCCAGTCATTTTCTTTACGTTGGGTACGCCAAGCATGCTCACATTGTGAGCCTAATAAGGATTTTTGCTCCACTAGCTCGGCTGGTAAAATGTTATGCATCATCCATTGACGTTTTAACGCAGCAAGGCTGATACGTTCAGCATTAGATAATTGCTCTTTTTCTGCTTGTTCAAACCAATCAGCAAGATAACCAGCGGTTGATAATTCATGTGTAATAACCGCAAGTTCAGCCATTGCTTCCGAGCGAGCTTCAGCACCACCACTTGGCATCATTGCAGCTTGATCCCAACCACATATTGCGCTTAGATGACCTAAACGCGATAACTTACGAGCATGCTGTTCTAATTTTAGATAATAGCTCATTTCACATCCCTAATGTTTAGCTGTTAAAAACATCACTATATTATGTATTACTTATTGAATAGTCAGTAAAAAAGTACGAAAGGTTCATTAAAATAGGGAAAAATTTATAACAACGTGAGCAATAATAAAAAAACACGATAGAGGCAGTATTAAACGTTTATATTTTTTTTTATTAACGCTATAAATGTAAAGATGGCGTGCAAATCGTAAAACAGTGTTACAAAAGGAAGTTTTTCATATTGCAAACGCTATAATGGGCCTCAACTAATATACCTATTTGAACTATTTTACGAACTTATGATGTTGTAAATAGTTATATTAGATTGTTTATCGTATTTTTAAGGGATTTTGCCTCAAATGAAAAAGACATCACCGCTTTTTTCTCTCGTTGGTGTAACTGCGCTTTGTACTGTGTCGTTTTCATCATTAGCAGCACCTTCTGTTATTCCAGATGCACCGACATTAAGTGCAAAGGGTTATGTATTGATGGACTACAATACAGGCCAAGTATTAGTCGAGAAGAATGCTAACGAAAAATTAAACCCTGCAAGCTTGACGAAATTAATGACTAGTTATGTTGCTGGTCAGGAAATGCAACAAGGCAATATCAGTAAAGATGATATTGTTGTTATTAGCCGTAACGCATGGGCACGTAATTTCCCTGATTCTTCGAAAATGTTTATCGAAGTAGGGAGTGAAGTACCACTAATGGACTTGTTCCGTGGTTTGATTATTCAATCAGGTAACGATGCAAGTGTTGCACTTGCTGAACACGTAGCTGGCTCTGAGCAAGCATTTGTGGGTTTAATGAACTCATGGGCTAAAAAGCTAGGAATGAATGCTACACATTTTGCGAATCCTCATGGTTTAGATCACAGTGATCTTTATACTACACCGTATGATATTGCATTATTAGGCCAAGCGTTAATTCGCGACTTACCATCAATTTATCCGCTATACAGTGAGAAATCATTTACATATAACAACATTACCCAACGTAACCGAAATGGTCTGCTGTATGATAAAAGCATGAATGTTGATGGTATGAAAACCGGCTACACAAGCGGTGCTGGATATAGCTTAACAAGTTCTGCAACTGAAGGTGACATGCGTTTAATTGCGGTTGTGATGGGAACAAAAAGTACCAAAACCCGTGAAAGAGAAAGTAAAGCCTTACTAAATTACGGTTTCCGATTTTTTGAAACAGTCGTGCCACATAAAGCTGGCGATAAAATCTTATCTGAACGCGTATGGTTTGGTAATAAAGAGAACGTTGAGTTAGGTGTTGATAGTTCAAGCTATGTGACATTGTCACGTAACGACACCAAAAAATTGACAGCAAGCGTTGAGCTTAATGGTGAACTTGATGCACCGATCGAGAAAGGTGAAGTCGTCGGTAAGGTACTTTACTCTGTTGATGGTAAAGAAGTTGCGTCTCAACCACTTGTTGCATTAGATTCAGTTGAACAAGGCAGTATTTTCAGCCGCCTTATTGATCATGTTAAAAAGTTCTTTGCTGGATTATTTAGTTAATTTAATCGCTTTTTAAGGTTAAAGATTCGTATACAAAGAAGCTCGGTTTTAGCCGAGCTTTTTTGTATCGATTTATCCAATGATGGTTTTCCGTAGTTTACTATTTCCTGTTGAGTCTAAAATCCGTATAATTCACGCCCTATAAATTCTTATCCAGCAATTCTACTGTCGGGATTACCGACGGTGAGAGAAGTAGTAATGAATCAGACAGATAATCGTAAAGAAGTACTTGAATTTAATAAGCTGCAAAAGCGTCTACGTCGTAATGTCGGTAACGCCATTATTGACTACAACATGATTGAAGAAAATGATGTTGTGATGGCATGTATCAGTGGCGGCAAGGACTCATTTGCGATGCTGGATATCTTATTGAACCTGCAAAAAGCAGCACCGATCAATTTTGAAGTTGTTGCGGTTAACTTAGATCAAAAGCAACCAGGTTTCCCTGAGCATATTCTGCCAGAGTACTTTTCTAGCTTAAATATCCCATACTATATCGTAGATAAAGACACTTACTCTGTAGTGAAAGAGAAAGTGGAAGAAGGTAAAACAACGTGTGGTCTTTGCTCTCGTTTGCGCCGTGGTACGCTGTACTCTTTTGCTGAGAAAATTGGTGCAACTAAGATCGCACTAGGACACCACTTAGATGATATCGTTGAAACATTATTCTTAAACATGTTCCACGGCTCTCGTTTAAAGGCAATGCCGCCTAAGTTACGTTCTGATGATGGTCGTAATGTTGTTATTCGTCCATTAAGTTACTGTCGTGAAAAAGATCTAATTAAGTACGCAGAGCATAAAGCCTTCCCAATTATTCCTTGTAACCTGTGTGGCTCTCAAGAAAATCTACAACGTCAAAGTATTAAAGCGATGTTAATTGATTGGGACAAGAAAACACCAGGTCGCGTAGACGCTATCTTTAAATCTATCCAAAACATCAGTCCAAGCCAGTTAGCTGATAAAAATCTATTTGATTTTGTTAACTTGCCATTAGATCGTGAAGGTGAGAAGGCTGAGTATGCCTTTACTGAAGCGACGGTTTCTTCAACAAACATTGATGAGTCGATGTTTATTGATGTGACTAACGTTTAGTCACTACGTTGTTAAAATAATGGGCTAATAAACTTTGCCAAATGCGACAAAGAATTTAGCCCTTTATTTAAGAAGCTCAGAAAACGCCTCACTGTTTCTTTTTACTGCATTATCGTTGTTACTCATCAACTGACTTTTACTGGTTATCCATCCTTTATTATTCACGGTTCTTAAGTGGTATTCGTCATTATTGTCAGTAATAAACGAACCTTCTGTTAAGTTACTTATTTGTGTAATCTTCCCTATATCTTGGCGTTGTGTGTTTTGAAGATCCCATGATGTTACCTTGTCACTTATTGTATTTATCTTTGAGACTATTATTTGTTGTTCAGCACCATTTGGCATGGTGAAAACTAAGCTATCACCAATAGTTAAAATACTGAGTAACTCATCATTTATTTCCACAATACTTTCAATCGGTAGTATTGATATTCCTTGTTCTTGTTTCACTTTGTCTAGTAAATTGGGGCGGTAAAGCCAGAGATCTTCGCCTGTTAATAGATTAATCGGTGTATCAATTGTTGTCGCTACTTGATGATCATAACTATGAAGTTGTGGGTTACCTTCTAGATCTTCTTCAGCGACATAAGAAGGATCATCAATGATTATTTCTTCTTCCATACTTAATATTTTAAAATCTTTGGGCGCTTCAGCAACCTCATAAAGGTTTTTTGTTAATTGATTCTTATTTATTGTACGTGATGTATCACTTACAATTTCAGGTGTTTTTATTTCGTTAGCTGTTTTGTCGGGTTTAAAAATAAAGACACAGAGCAACCCAACAATCAGCGCTAAACCAGTATATTGGATCACTCTTTTCATACATTACTCGGTAATATTTAATTTAATATCAAGGTGTAAGTCTTTAGTGAACCCACGCTTATGTAAGCCCTTCACGTTAACGGATAAAGATCCAGAATATTCACCAATAGGTAAATCTTTATTGTCATCAGCGATAAAGCTCACACGTAACTCACCATAAACAGGGCGCATATAACGACAATAGGCGGCATTGTTCATTATTGTCCACCCACAACCCATATAGCGTTCTCCGCGCAACATAATAGTTTGTTGTTCTCCGGTTTCTGTATTCGTTACATTTACTTTCAAACGACTATAACCTCGGTTATAGCGACGCCAAACCACACGATTACGGTTCATTTTATTATCAGATAGATAATATACGCTGCCATAAACATCTTTTTCATAACGAGGAGAAACGTAAGGTGTTGAATCAGTAATGACTCCGTCACTTGGAAGTGCAGAAGTAATCTCGATATTTGTTGCAACGGTTACTTCATCTGAGTAAGAGCGGTTATAGAGACTTTTTACCATTAAACTAAAATCACCACTGTAAGTACCGATAGGCAATGTCGGATTATCTGCTTGAATAAATTCTAGTTTAAGTTGACCTAAGTTTGGCGCAGGGTAACACCATGCACTGTTATTAATACGTCCCCAGCCACAATGTGTTTTACGTTGACCTCGCAACCAGACTTCATGTTCTGTATTGTTTTCTTTTTGGGTTAATGCAACGGAAAATTTGGTCATTTTTCGTGGATAACGCCAAACAAATCGTTCAGGTCCAGAAACAACATTGTCGCCCTTAACATAATAAACAGAGCCTCGTACACTTTGCTCTAAAGGATCGGTTTCTATCGGTGCTTCATGGGTTAATAACCATGCAGGTTCCTCAACTGGCGGCTCATCTTCAATATCATCTACGGTTTTTAATACAGGAACGACACCTTTTAACCAATCAATATGTAAAGCAATAGGGACGTGACCTGAATACCCATATTGCCAGCCATACCACCATGACGAAATACCGACAGCAACAGGGTGTTCATTCCGTTGTTGCCAAATCGCAGAGCCACTATCACCTGGGCTTGCAAATGCCCATGCGTCTGTATTCTCAATGGCCTGATTTATTAAACAGTCTTGGTAATAATAACGAATATGTCCTTCACCATGTCGCTTACCAATATAGCCAAGTTGACCTAATGAACGTGAACCGAAGATACCAAATCCTGTGAAGGTAGTAGGGTTAAGTAGCAAATCAGTATTTAAATTATTGTCGACAAACGGTTGCTTAATGACATCACCATTTGCATCTAGGGGATCGGAGACTTTCGGGATTTTTGCGACCGCTATGTCATCACTGCAGCCAGTAAAGGTACGAAAATAGTTAGTAGAAATACCTGCAGCAATAATCGTCCCATCTTGTTGTTTAAACGAGACATATTGACCTGAATATTCTGAAGAATCAGAGCCTGATAAACAGTGTGCAGCCGTTAGTACATAGCTATGAGATTCATCACTCCCAAGCCATGTACCTGAACAATATCCGCTACCAATCACTAAACCGACGGAGCGAAATTGTTCAACATTCGCATTTTGTTCTAATACGCTACTAACATTATTGACGACACTTGGATCTAAACTTCCTCCTAATTCAATGTATTTACTATCGTTAATGCCTAATGAAAAAGCAGAAGCTGAAAACAACAGGGTGAGACAGCATATATAACGACTTAAAAAATGATAACTATTCATGACGTTAACCAGCCTAAAACGGTGTGTTTTTAAGAGTAGATTATCAATAAGAAGTCATTTTTATCAAAAATAAGACATTGTCAGTGGCACAACACATACCTAACAATATTCTTTGTGTTTTTAAGCTGATAACATGATTGGAAATATTTCGACGATAGAGACATGCATGTTACGCAGTATTTTAATCACAACGAGCCTTGTATTCATGGTGGGTTGTAGCTCTCATCAAGCACAAGAATTGGGGCTAGGTGGTGGGCAAGTTAATGGCTATGCGCAAAATATGACAAATGCTCAATTGTGCAGCATTTATTTAAAAGAACGGACGTCAAATCAGACTCGATCAGCTATTGCTTCTGAATGGAGTCGTCGCAAGTTAAGTCGAGCATATTGTAAAGAAAAAGCCAATGAGTGGTATCTTACCAAATTTGCCAAATGGCTAACGCTACAAGAATCTGAGAAGAAATAAATCGCATTCTATAAGAGAAAGGCCTCAATAGAGGCCTTTCTTACTTAATCGATATTAGGTGCTAATGGACTAACGTACCCATCAGGTTTTAAAGCTAATAAATCACAATTTAAACTATCAATCGTATTTTCAGCGGTATTTCCTATAAAGACAGCCGATAATCCAGTCCGACCTGTTGTTCCTAATATAACAAGTTCTGCTTTTATATCTTCAGCAACTTGAGGAATAATATCTTCAGGTAAACCTTCAAGCACATGAGTTTGCTCTTCACTAATTCCATATTTTTGACGGAGTGCTTTCATCGTCGTTAGGTGATACCCACGTACAGCATCGGTATAACTAGCAGGATCAAATTCAGGTAATTCAATCGTAATATTTACCGGTGTTGCAGGGTAAGCATTAACTAAATTAACTTCGGCATTAGCGATAGAAGCAAACGCAAATGATTCTTTGACGATTTTTTCGTTAAGCTCCTCGTGAGTTTCATCATCGGTAGAGATATTGACGCAACCTAATACTTTGCCGTGCTCAGGCCAGTTATTACCTTTAACTAAAAGTACAGGAATAGGGCATTTACGAAGCAGATGCCAATCTGTTGGTGTGAAAATCACAGAGCCTAAACGATCATGTTCATGAGTGGCTTTGATAAGTAAATCAATGTCTTGGCTATATACATCAGCTATGATGGCCTCATAAGGACGATTATGCCAAACCACTTTAATTTCTATATCAACGTCTTTTTCTAAGTAAGGCTGAATGATTTCCTTTAACCACTCTTCTCGCTGCATTACCACACCGCGACGCATAGCATCACGTTCGTCTGATGATAACATTGACGTCATTTCATAAGAGAAATCATAAATAGCTAAGAAAATAATAATTTTTACATCTTTGCTCATTTTAGCAAGATGAACAGCGCGCGAGATCGCTGGTTGTTGTTCTTTTTCAGGATCTGCGACGACTAATATATTTTTATACTTTTGCATAATGCCTCCTTTACACAACTGTGTAGGCAATCTCTTGATAAGTTGAATTTAAAACAGGTATAACAACGGCTATGTACTTAGATATCAAAAGATTAAATAAATCCTTATAAATACTGTAACCTAGAATAGAAAGATATGGGAACGATAATAGAGAAAATTATGTAAACTTTGATACGCTGGACAAATAAATATAAGAAATAGCGGATTAGCGAAATAAAAAAGCACCGTATAAACGATGCTTTAAAATTTAAAAAGGATAGGGCTAAAACGATTATTGTGGAGGTAATGTGTTACTTTTAGCCACACCAGCAAGACGAGCTAACTCATCGTGATCAATAATTGTAATGTATTTACCTTTTACACTTAACATCTCAGATTTCTGGAAACGCCCTAATAAACGACTGATAGTCTCAACCGTTAAGCCTAAGTAGTTACCAATATCACCGCGTGTCATTGTTAAACGGAATTCACGTGGAGAAAAACCGCGCTGAGAAAAACGTAGTGATAAGTTATATAAGAAAGCGGCAAGACGTTCTTCAGCATTCTTTTTAGAAAGCAGCAAGATCATTTCCTGATCGCCTTTAATCTCATTGCTCATTAAGCGCATGATTTGTTGACGAAGCTTTGGCATTTTACCAGAAAGATCATCAAGGATTTCAAATGGGATTTCACACACCATTGATGTTTCAAGTGATTGAGCAAAACTTGGATGCTGCATTTCATTGATCGCATCAAAACCTACTAAATCACCTGCAAGATGGAAGGCAGTAATTTGCTCGTCACCTTGTTCGGTAATGGTGTAGCTCTTAATGGTGCCAGAACGAATAGCATATAACGATTTTAGTTCGTCACCTGCTTTAAATAGCTCCTGACCTTTTTGGATCGGTTTTTTTCGTTCTATGATTTGATCCAGTTGGTCTAGCTCAGACTCATTCAGCGTGAAAGGAATGCATAACTGACTAATACTGCAATCTTGGCAGTGAATTGCACACCCACCTGATTGGATACGTTTTGTTGTAAGCTTGTCTGAAATCATATGCCTGTCTAACCAATTTGATGTAGGTCAATATTTTAACATATTATGAAGCATTATTACGAGTAATAAAAAGGTCACAATATTTGTTTGATTGCTATATAACCAGTTTGAATGCCATAAACCATTAATAATAATGCACTAACACGCCTAAAATAGAGGTTCTTTAGACATATTTTTAACTGTGTCGCAAAACCGCCAACCGCTAACATTGCAGGTAATGTACCTAACCCGAAAGCAAGCATTACTATTGCACCATTTAGAGCACTTCCAGAAACAGCTGCCCATGTTAAAGTTGAATAAACTAAACCGCAAGGTAGCCAGCCCCAGAGAAAACCAAATGGCAAAGCTTTTATCGGTGATTTAAGGGGAAGAAATGATGAGGCTAGTGGTGAGATATATCGCCATACCACTTGCCCAACACGTTCAATTTTGTTTAACCCAAACCACCATTGGCCAATATATAACGCTAAAATAATCATCATAATTGCTGCTAAAAAGCGCATGAATATCAATGGGCTATTAGATCCATTAATGGTAGCAATACTCGCAAGCATTGCGCCTATAATTGCCCCCGCAACTGTATAAGCGACTAATCTTCCAAAATTATAATTTAATAGATAAATCCAACGTTTACTGTTTTTTGTGCTTTCTGGCATACCGATTGTGATCGCAGCAGCAACACCACCACACATACCAATGCAATGGCCAGCGCCCATTAAGCCGATTAAAAAGGCAGCATAAAAATCTAAATTAACCATTATTGCTATCTTGATCGTTACTTGGCTTTTTTTCTATTAATTCAGAATTGGAAACTGTGTTTTTATGTTTAGTATCATCTTCGTCGAACAAAATATCATATCCACGACGCTCTAAATCATCAAATTGCTCACTTTTCACTGCCCATAAAAATATACCGATAGCAATACAGACAAAAACAATAGCGATAGGTATTAACATGTAAAGACTTTCCATTTATTTTAATAACCTTAAAGAATTTGATACAACAATGATCGAGCTTGCTGACATACCGACAACGGCAAAATAGGGCGCCACCAGTCCTGAAATAGCCAGAGGTAGGATTATCAAGTTATAGCCAAGCGCCCAAGATAAATTTTCTCGAATAATTTTTCGAGTTTTCAATGCTAAAGTACGGGCTTCTAAGATACGTTCTAATTTATCGCCAACTAGTACCATATCTGCTGAAGATTTAGCTATATCTGTTCCACCACCCATAGCAACAGAAAGGTGAGCGCCTGCGAGAACAGGGGCGTCATTGACACCATCACCTATCATTAATACTACGTCATCTGCTAATAATTCGTTCAAATACGCCAACTTTCCTTGTGGTGTTTGGTTAGCTATAACCTCATCAATATTCAGTTGTTTAGCAACGTTATTGGCATGAACAGTATTATCACCCGTTAACATTGTTACGTTAATACCATGTTGCTGACATTGTTTAACTAAAAGAGCGCTTTCTTGACGGATTGGGTCGTCTAATTTAAATGCTGCAATAGGTTGCTGATTGCAAGTTAACCATACCGAGAATTCATTACTATTTTTAAACGATTGATTATTTTCAATATCAAGAGCAAAACTATATTTACCAATGCGCCACTCATCACCATTCAGCGTTGCTTTCAAACCACAACCAATCACATTCTCGACCTTATCAAAAAGTACGCTTTGTAGGCGATATTGGCTAAAAGCTTGAGCAATAGGGTGATTGGCGAAACGCTCTAATTCAGCAGCAATCATCAACGTTTTGTCTTGCTCTATGTTTCCGAATGTACGCGTTTCAACTAAACGAATATTACCTTCAGTTAAGGTGCCTGTTTTGTCTAATACCAGTCGATTAACGTTACATAGCGTTTCTAATACATGCCCTTGACGAAGCAATATCCCTAATTTACTAAGTGTAGACGTTGAACAGGTAATAGCCGTTGGTGTGGCTAATGATAGGGCACACGGACAGGTGGCAACTAAGACAGCTAATGTGATCCATAATGCATCATCAGGTTGATTTTGATGCCAATAATACCAAGTGCTAGCTGCGATAATCAGTATTGCAGCAACAAAATAGCGAGCTACATTATCGGCTAACTCTGCCACTTTAGGTTTTGAGAGTTGAGCTTCATCTTGCAAGCGTACGATATTAGAAATAAGTGAGTCATTTCTATTGACTGTAACTGTCATTGTGACATTGGCATCACCGTTAATCGTCCCTGCATACACCTTATCTCCAATCGCGCGAGTGACAGGCACTGACTCTCCCGTTAACATGGATTCATTAACGGTTGTTAATCCTTTATTTATTTCACCATCTGCAGGGAAATGCTCCCCTGGTAATATAGTGACAACGTCACCTATTTTAAGCGTTTTTGCTGCAACTTGTTCACCATTAGCAAGCGTAGCCATATTTGGTATGAGTTTTAACAAATTTGCACTGGCGGCCGCTGCTTGTCGACGGGCACGCATTTCTAAGAATCGACCCAATAGTAAAAAGAACGTAAACATTGAAATGGATTCAAAGAATACTTCGCCTTTTTCCATAACAGTTGCGTATAAACTTGCACCGTAAGCAAACAATAAAGCGATTGAAACAGGCACATCCATCCCTAATGTGAAGGCTTTTAGGCTTCTCCATGCATTAATATAAAAAGGGAGTGCTGAGTAGAGTAAAACGGGGGTGGCAAAAATTAGGCTTACCCAACGGAGGTAGTTTTTAAATTCAGTATCTAGATCGCCAAAGACTTCAAAATAGAGCGCAAATGCAAGCATCATCACCTGCATGGTAGCAATGCCCGCAATACCTAGCTTATACAAATATTGCTTCATTATGTTGTGGTATTGTAGCTCTTGAGCATCAGCTTCAAAGGGTGATGCTTGATAGCCAATATTATGGATAACCGTTAATAAATGGCTGAGTTGTACTTTTTCAGTATCCCAAACGAGCAATGCACGATTGGTCGTAGTATTTACACGAATGGAAATAACACCATCTTCGCGTACTAATTGCTTTTCAATTAACCATGCGCAAGCAGCACAAGAGACACCTTCAACAGAAAGGGACACCTCACTGAAATTTTGATCTGTCGTTCGTACGAAATCTTGCTGAATATCTGCATGATCATAAAGGGAGAGAGACTTAAACTGTTCGGGGACTAAATCGGCTTTTTCGGCAGGCTCAGTTCGGTACTCGTAATACGAAGTAAGGCCACTTTTAACAATCGTTGTTGCAACGGCTTCACAGCCAGGACAACACATAGATCGAAGTTGGCCTAATATTTCGACTTCAAATTGGCAACCACTAGGAACAGGATCACCGCAGTGGTAGCACTCATCATGAACATGTTTTTCTATTGTCATTCCTTACTCTGCCCGTACAACGAAGTCGGAGAAGGTGATGGTACGTCTACACGTCCTTGTAAACTCCAATCACTTTTAAAAGGTTCAATATCAACTAACCATGGGCCAATTAAAGATTCCGGTGTGATAAGTACCTTTTACGTAGGTCATGATCATTTGGCTAATATCTTTATCCGGAATAATTCGTATATTCGCATTAATATTTAAAGTATCAACCTCCCGAAAACGAGAACGAACTACATTAATAATAGTAATCCATATCCCCAAAAATGGTGACATTCGACCTTGCTCCTCTGATTACTCATCAAAACAAGATTCAAATTGCTATTTTTTTGTAGAAGTGGCATTTTCATTTCTCATAATACTTGAGCTAACACATTTTTCAGAGTGGGGTGACCACATTACATTTACGCTTAAGTAACAGTATGTGAGAATTTTGAGCTCTGTAACACAGGAATATTTGTAAAATATGGCAGCAGAAAAACTAACCCGTGGTCGTTTAATCCAAATAATAGTGTTAATGACTATATTGATTTCAGCTTTTTTTTGGAGAACAGTGACATATACATCTCCCAAAGGTGAAGATAGTCTTAAAGATGGAGTGAAAATATGTCAATTAGACACAACAAATTGTCAGTATTTGTTAGATGATAAGAACGTTGATGTACAGCTTTTAACAAAAAAAATATCTGCACAAGTACCAATTCTATTACAAATAACCAACATGGATGTTAAACCGTCAGCTACTGCTTCAGGTGTTTCAATGAATATGGGAACGGTACCCATTATGTTTACGCAGCATAATAAGAACACTTGGGTGGGAGAGTTTACCGTTCCAGCATGTACACATAACTCAATGGTTTGGGAAATAGATATAACGGCTAAAAACACGACAATGATTTCCCAATTTACCGTTACTAAATAATATTAGAAATAGCACTTCTTAATATGAACATTTACTGAAGTGCTATTTACTCGCAATAAATCATTTTCTTTGTCATCCCGCCATCCACAACAAAATTTTGCCCCGTTATGAAACCTTGGCTACAAAGTAAAAAATCAACCATTTCAGCAATATCATTGACATTTCCAACTCGTCCAGACAAGTGCTGCTGATGATCGATACCTCGTAATTGACTCGTATCTGTATGAATCCAACCCGGTGAAATACAGTTTACTTTTATATTGGGAGATAAACTCACAGCGAGTGCATGAGTTAATGATACCAATCCACCTTTACTTGCAGCGTAAGCTTCAGTGTTTGGTTCAGACTGTAGATATCTTGTTGAGCTCATATTAATAATATGTCCTTTACTTTCAGTAAGTAAAGGTAGGCACTGCTGACTCATGGCTAAAGGGGATGTTAAGTTAACATTTAAAATATGGTGCCATTCATCTAACGGTAATTGGTGTAAGGGAGTATTGTAAGGGTTGGAAATAGCAGCATTATTGATGAGACCATCTAGTCTTCCAAATTGACATTTCACCCAATCTAACGTGTTTTTAATATCCGATATTTGAGTAACGTCCGTTAAACGAAACCGAATACGTGGTTCTTCATTGACTAAATCATATCCGGCTTGCTCATTGATATCTAATGCGATAACGATAACGTTTTTTTGTGCCAAATATTTACAAATCCCTTTGCCGATACCATTAGCACCACCGGTGACAATAACGATTTTATTTAAGCTTAAATCCACTTTAATAATCCTTAGCTTACAAATATTTGCATCATGATACGATAAGATAAGCTAATCTAATAAGAGGTAGGTAAAATTCTGACTTAAAATGTGCAAATAACTGATAATATTAATCATGAGTTAATTCAAGGATGAGTCTATTGATATGGATATAACAACAAGTTACTCAATACAATCTTCATCTTTCGAAGCTATTAATGAGGCTATTGATAAGCTAAATCTAAAAATTGCAACGCCTTCTTTGCTGCTTATCTATTATTCTGAAAATTATGACATCAATATTTTCCAAGCCGAACTCAAAAAGTCATTTCCCCATACCGCTATTTTAGGTTGTACGTCATGTCAGGGCTTTATGACAAATGAAGGCTATTTTAGTGGAACAGGTTTAGCATTATGGGCAATTAATGATTATCACGGAGCATATGGCACGGCCATTATTTCGAATTTTGAGACGCCTTATGAAATGGCAAGGCAAGCAACATTAAAAGCGATTCATAATAGCGGTCGAGTTGGCGAGTTGCCATCACTCATTTTATTACATGCAACACCGGGTTACGAAGAACAAATTATTCAAGGAATAGAAAAAGAGTTGGGCTGTACCGTTCCTATTATTGGCGGCTCAGCTGCTGACGATTTCATTGCAGAGAAATGGCAAATATTTAATGTTGAACAACAAACAGGTCAGGGGATTGGTATCGCTGTTTTTTATCCGACCTGCGAAGTAAGCCTTTCATTTCATTCAGGTTATGCTAGTACAGGCTTATCAGCAATAGCAACTAAAGTTGAACATAGAGAAGTTATAGAGCTCGATAATAAACCCGCAGCGGATGTCTATCAACAATGGATGAAGATTCCATTTGATACCAACAGCAACATAATAAGTGAAAGCAGTTTAAATCCTTTAGGGCGTTTTGCTGGAGAATATTTTGATTTACCTTATTTTAAATTAGCTCATCCTGCACATATTACACAACGCAAGGGCATCGAAATGTTTGCTGAAGTAAAGCAAGGGGATCGCTTGTACTTTATGAACGGCACTGATGAACGACTGATTTCTAGAGCAAGTCGGGTAGTTAAAGCATCAAATGGTAATAAGCTTAATCCAATAGGTGGCATTACGATTTTTTGTGCCGGATGCATGTTAAAAATAAAAAATCGTATGGATGATGTTGCTAGCGGTGTAAATATTGCAATGTTAAATAAGCCTTATGTTTCTCCATTTACCTTTGGTGAGCAGGGGCAATTCATCAGTGGTGAAAATGCGCACGGTAACTTAATGATTTCAGCAGCTATTTTTCATAAAGGGTAGGTTGTTAATACTATGATAAGTTCTGAATCTGAAAAGCTACAAGAAACAGTCATTGATTTATTACGCAGTCAAGAACGAGAAAGCCAATTACAAGATGAGAATGAAGCCATCTTAGAAGGCATCTCGGCAATGGCGGGTGCGAATGATAAACGTCAAGTATTCAATAGCTTATTAGAAGTCCTACGCAAGTTTATTGGTTTTGATCAAGCGCTAGTTCTTACTCGAGAAGACGAACAAGAAATGCTCGATGTACTGGTCAGTACTGATAATCGTTTTAGTACAAACTCTTGGCTTATGGAAAGTACATTTAGACGAGCGATCAATGGTGAATGTATTGCACTATATTCTCCTAAAGATATTGTTGAATTTAGTACGCAATCGATTGAAGCATTAAATGACTACAGTTCGGCATTATTAACGGGGGTTAAAGTAAGCTCAAGTGATGCTGTTATGATTTTAATGAGCCACGATAAAAGTCAGTTCACACCAAGATGCAGGCGAGTGCTTAATAGATTTAGACCATTACTTGCACGTGCGATCATCGATATAGATTATCGAGAACGGCTGCAATCTTTAGTGGCAGCCCGAACTCAACAACTGACATTTAGTCAGCAACGATTTAAAGATTTTGCCAAAACAGCAGGTGATTGGTTTTGGGAAATTGATGTTGATTATAACTTTACCTATATTTCAGAACCTCAAGTCGCTAATACACAAATTGCCTGTGATAACTTTATAGAATTCTTTAATAACTACCCACTGTTCCAACAAAAAATGACGAATAAGCTCTCGCAGCAAGTTGTCTTTGAAGACGTAGAATGGAATCTTAGCGTTGATAATACTGAGCAGTGGTACAGCTTTAGTGGCACCCCTTATTTTGATAAGTATGGAAAACTACAAGGATTTCGCGGAACAGCTAAAAACATAACGAGCAGAAAAAAACGTTTATTTGACTTACAGGAAGCGCAAAAGCAAGCAGAAACAGCCAACAAAGCTAAATCTCAATTTATCGCAATGATGAGTCATGAGATACGAACACCACTTAATGCAGTATTAGGTTTAATGGAATCGCTATCTTTATCTGGCTTGAATAATAAGCAAAATCTTTGGTTATCACAGATGGACCAATCAGCACATTTATTGCTGACGATTATCAATGACATCTTAGACTTATCAAGAATAGAATCGGGGAGTTTTAGGCTTTTCAATAGTGATATTAATGTTGTGGAAAGTATAAGGCTTGTCTCTGATCAATTGGCACCACAAGCAACTAAAAATAATGTTCAATTTCAATGTGAAATTGACGATGCGATCCCTAAACAAATCTACGGTGACAAAAATCGAATTGCTCAAGTGTTATTTAATTTAATCGGCAATGCCGTTAAATTTACGAGTATTGGTTCGGTTCGCGTTGTTGCTCGTAAAGTTGACGATAACATTGAAATAGCAGTCATCGATACCGGCATTGGTATTGCTAAAGATGCACAAGCAAATATCTTTAATCCATTTCATCAAGCGGATGGAAGTATCACACGTCGTTATGGCGGCACAGGTTTGGGCTTGGCGATTAGCCAGCATTTGATCGAAAAGATGAACGGAACAATATCACTTGAAAGTGAATTAGGAACGGGAAGTTGTTTTAAAATTTCTATTCCTATTATTTATCCATCATTGAAGAGTTGTGAAGCTGACACTAAATTTAAAAATAAATCGGATTGCTCTTTAAATATTTTATTAGCAGAAGATAGTAACACCAATCAGTTGGTTGCTAAGTTGATGTTAGAGCGGCGAGGACATAAAGTTGCGATAACTAACAACGGAAAGGAAGCGATAAATGTACTGTTACAGGGTCACAATAAGTTTGATTTAGTGCTAATGGATATTTCTATGCCTATCTTAGATGGCTTAGAAGCAACAAAACAACTTAGACAGAGAAAAATTAGTATTCCAATCGTCGCATTAACCGCGAACGCGATGCAAAGTGACCAGAAAATTTATCATGATATTGGTATGGATGGCTTTTTAGCAAAACCAATCTGTTCAAACGAGCTAGATGCGTTGCTGGAAAAATACCAAGAACTTAAAGAAAACCAGCAATCAGAAAGTACGATTTAGAGATTCGTATTAATCGAATCTCTAGTAATTAACAGCAAGCTTTAAGTACAAGGCAAACTGAACATTTGCAGCAGTATTTAAAATTGATGTTAATTACCTATTTTATGGTAAATAGCCAATACTGTTAAATACAATAATCAACCCACAAGCAGAGTAGAGATGTTAGATACAAAGTAGGAAAAACAAGATCATATATAGTTACCTCGATACCTTATTTAACATAATATACATAATGCGCACTTAAGTATGATGTTGAAATGATGGAGATTTAGCTTGGTAGCTTTGTTGGTTACTGAGTTTTAAGTGCTTCAAGTAGCTCGTCCATACCATCATCAAATTCAGGCGCACCTCG